>CAXTPJ010000168.1:0-6681 GCA_964245855.1 uncultured Ferruginibacter sp.
TGCGTTTACAGAAACAGCGCTAATAAAAAAACAGCCGGAGAGGAAGATTGCTTGTAGATTTTTTTGTATCATGGTTGTAAAATTGAGATGCAAATGTAATGGCAAAATGCCTACAAATAAAGATTGTTCATTGGTACTTTAGCAAAAGTAATTGTAAAAAAATGGGCCACTGAAATCAGCGGCCCAATACTTTGGTAAAAGACAATATTAATTATTAAACCAGTTTAACATTAACGGCATTCATACCTTTTTTACCTTCCTGCAGGTCGAATTCTACTTTATCGCCTTCTTTTACATCATTAACTAATCCGCTAACATGTACAAAAGTTTCTTTGTTAGAATCATCATGCTTGATAAAACCGAATCCTTTTTCAGTATTGAAAAACTTTACGGTGCCTAGTGTTTTGTTCATTGTAAATTGTATTATATTAAATTAAGCCGCAAATATAAGGTTTTATTTGAAAGAAGGGGAAATTGATTTGGAGGGATTGAGGTGCTGGTATAATTGTTTGATTGTTGAATTGTTATATTGTTTTGTTGGATAAAGAGGGTTCAGGTTGTAATTCAATTGCGAGATACTGGTGCAAGTATAATTGTTTGATTGTTGAATTGTTATATTGTTTTGTTGGATAAAGAGGGGTTTAGGTTGCTGTTCAGTCAGAAGATACTGGCGCTTATTGCAATGGCTAGTATAACTGTTTGATTGTTGAATAGTTACATTGTATTGTTGGATAAAGAGGGGGTTCAGGTTGCTGTTCAATTACAAGATACTGGTGCTTTTAGCAATGGCTGGTATAACTGTTTGATTATTGGATTGTTACATTGTCTGTTGGAAAAAGTGAGTTCAAATTGCTATTTAATTGCAAGATACTGGCACTTATAGCAATGGCTGTTAACCGGTAAGTCAATCGGGTCGTTGCTTTATAATTTGCTGTTATAGTAATTCAAAAGCATAATCAAATATCAATTTTGAAACCCTGCACTATCAACAATACAACAACAGATCAGTTCAACAATATAACAATCTAACAATCCGGCAATAGCAATTTTCAACGCCTAACAACGACCCATCACAAAGTCTGCATCAACAAATCATTGAAATTCTGCAGTGAAGATATTTTTAGGTCTGCCGCATTAAAACGCAGTTCTTTGCTGTCGTGCAGCGATGGTACCACCACGCATTTCATGCCGGCTGCTTTGGCAGCAATAAGGCCGTTGAAAGAATCTTCAAAACAAACGCACTCATGCGGATCCGATTGTAACTGTTGAGCGCAATCGAGGTACACCTGCGGATGCGGTTTGCCATGCGTTAATTGTGATGCTGAATTAATGGCCTGTAAATGTTTGCGTATTCCCAATTTGTCAACTACCACATCAATCATCTGCATAGGCGAAGAAGAAGCCAGGCCAATCTTAAATTTACGGTCAATAAAAAAGTTAACGATATGCGAAAGCCCCGGCATGGCTTTGCCTTTATAGTTGATCTTATCAATCACCAATTGTACCATATCTGCCTCAGCCCTTGCTGCATGCTCCGCCGGCACATCGTTTAAGCGAAACCACCACAATACAAATTCTTTAACCCTCATACCGGTTGTGGTAGCATACTGCTGTTGTGTAAGCACAATTCCATACGCTTTAAAAATTTCAGCAGCAGCTTCGTTCCACAAAGGTTCGGAGTCAATCAGCAGGCCATCCATATCAAAAATTACGGTGTTCAGTTGCATAGCTGCAAATATATTTACTTCTGCTTTCAATAAACTGGTATAATAAATGTTGCACTCAAAAGCCAGTACATATATTCTGTATATTGTGGTACAGATTGTAGTAAATCAAAAAATTGCATGTCCACTTTTATTGAAAAATTTAAAGAGACCAGGTTAGTCAAAGGTTTTGTGTATGCGGTTGTGGGAGCGCTTTCTTACCCGGGCATCTACCTGGTGAATAAGCTCGAAATAAATGGCATGGAAAAGTTACAGGAACTCCCCAAACAGAATGTATTGTTTGTGAGCAACCACCAAACCTACTTTGCAGATGTCATCACGTTTCTTCATATTTTTTGTGCCGTAAGCTGGCGCAAAAAATATAAGTTGGGCATACCTTTTTATCTGCTCTGGCCTTTTACAAGAGTTAAATATGTAGCAGCAGAAGAAACCATGAAAAGCAGTTTTATCAGTAAATTATTTAGCCTTGCAGGCGCCATAACGGTCAAGCGTACCTGGCGTTCAGAAAGCACAGAAATCAGGCGTACACTCGATCCCAGCGATACAAGAAAAATTGAACGGGCACTGCACAACAATTGGGTCATTACTTTTCCGCAGGGTACTACCAAACCTTTTGCACCCGGAAGAAAAGGCACCGCCTTTATTATCAAGCAGCATAAACCTATTGTGATACCGGTTGTAATCAGCGGCTTCTGGCGGGCATTCAATAAGAAAGGATTGAAGTTTAAAAAGAAAGGCACTTTGCTGTCGGTGACTTTTAAAGACCCGATGCAAATAGATTACAACGACACAACAGAACACATACTGGAGCAAGTAATGGATGCCATTGAACAAAGCAAACAGTTTATGCTGAAAGGCAGGCACCACCTGATGTCAAAGCTGGATAAATAATATTTTTACCAGGCTGTGCATCTTTAATCATCTTCATTGGCCCGTCCGAATGGCAGGGCCGGGCGGACGTCGCATTCTCGGACATTTAATCGCTATTGAACTATGCCAATTATGTATGGTGAAGACAGGTTTGAATGGAACACCGATGATACGGATTTAGCTGATTGATATGGATTGTTAATGAAAACGCAAATGGTGTTGTCGAGGCGGATACAACAGGTTTTACAATGAAACATTGATCTAAACCTATCTTATTTGCGACTTAGTTTGTAAGAAACAGTTCAGCCTTTGATATAGGAGGGTCTTCTTACAATAACAGGTGACCCTTTGGCCAGGTAAACAGAATGCGGCGCAACATTTGTAATGAATGGGATAAATTCTTTTCCATATAAAGCAGCAACATCGCAGTTTAAATGAAAGTTTTGAACGGTGTAAACCTGCCAGCGTGGATGTTCTACAGCATATTCAATAGTTGTAGTTGGGTTGAGTTGATTGTAACCAAAATAATGTTCTAAAATAAATTCTTCTTCGCTGCCAACGGCAATGTCCTGCAACGTGTTGCCAGCCTCCACCGCAATTTCGTTCCAGGATTGGTTTCTCTTTTTCCATTGGTACGCAACCTTAATGCTGTCGCTTGTTTCAGTAACAAGGTGGTTCATTTTAGCAGTGCTGTAATGTTCGTTGTACAACACATTGGCAATGCTGCTGATGATGGGTTGGGGTACAATTTCGGAGACAAAACCAACACCACGTTTCCATTGGTGGGCATCAAAATGTTTGATGTAATATCGAAGGTTCACTTCTTCAAAATTGGTATGCAGCGGCCAGGGGACACCCAGCACTTTGGTGTTGTTGAAAAGGAAGCCTACTATGCTTACCAATGCTTTGCCATTGAAGAAATCTATTTCAGTATAAGGCGGTAAATGGATTTTTAATATGGCCGGATCAACCTCGTAATTGAGCATGGCGAGGTACTGCCATTGGGCAGAAAGAAAAACTTTTTTTAATGTTTTTGCTGCGGGCATTGCAGTGATATTTACAATTAATCAAAGAACAGTGCTTTCAACTCTTCTGCATCCTGGGCTTTCATTTTTCCACCGAGTATCAGGCGTATCTGCCGGCGACGTAAAGCGCCATCAAATAGTTTTTTTTCTTCTTCTGTTTCAGGCACAACAGGATTAACGATCCTTGGTTTGCTGTTTGGGTCCAATGCTACAAAAGTGTAGTAGGCTTCATTGCTTTTATACCGGTATTGCTGAATGGCATCTTCGCCCCACACTTTCATGTGTACCTCCATACTGCTGTTGAATACCCTGGTTACTTTGGCTTCAATATGTACTACGTTGCCTATTTTGATAGGGTTTTCAAAAGAGATATTATCAACCGATGCAGTAACAACCGGCGAGCCGCTGTGTTTCATGGCAGCCAATGCAGAAGCAATGTCCATCCAGTACATCAGCCTTCCACCCATGAGGTTGCCAAAATTATTGGTGTCGTTTGGCAACACCAGTTCTGTCATCACTACCAATGATTCGCTTGCTTTCTTTTCCATAAAAAATTTTTGCAAAGATAAAAGTGTTGGGCTGTAGTAAAGTGTAAATGTTTGTGCTGAGGGATTGAGTGGTGCCTATACACATATAATCGAATACATAACAGTAATGCTATATTTACATTCTACACATCACCTTAAATTATTGTTCATGGTTAAAAATATAAATGAAATGAAAAAAATATTCATGGGAGCTATTGTTCTTATTTTCTTTGCTTTTTCAGCGACTGTACTTCAAACAAGTTGTTCTAAATCAGATGCTCAAAGCAGGCCTGCATCGCCTGCAGAATTAAGCCAGTTAAACAAAATGATATTCTTAAAATCTGAAACTGGTGTAGTTGATCCGGAGCTATGGATTGTAAATTATGATGGAACAGGCATGACCCAGATAAATGTAAGTCTTCCAGTTGATACACATATTGCTAATGACCTTACCGCTGCTGCAGTCAGGTTATCTCCCGATGGGCAAACCATTTTCTTTTCAGGATATAATTTAACAACAGCTCCGCTAAATCAACTTTATGCTTGTGATATAAATGGAAGTAATGTAAGAGTGGTTGTGCCAAGTACACCCAATAAAATCTTCAAGCTTCAAGGGGCTTACTAATATTATCAATTTTGATTATTGTTAGCGCAACAATGTAATCCATTTTTGCCCGCAATAATTTAAAACAGCGTTGCAACAGGATTGATATTTTTATCCAGCATGGAAAGATAATTTTCAGCCACCGTAATATGCTTTTTCCTTTTTGTTTCAGGCATTTTATCAAAGGTATTGAGGAGCATTTTTAAGCGTTGATTATTGGCAAAAAGATCCCGGTGTACATGCATGAAACGCCAGAACAAGCCGTCCCAAACGGTCGCCCATTCCCCTTTTGGATAATCGCTCATTTTTAATAAATAATTGCTGCCACTGATATATGGCTTGGTGGTCATTAGCCCACCATCTGCAAACTGTGTCATGCCATATACATTGGGCACCATTACCCAATCGTAAGCATCTACATACATTTCCATAAACCAGCGGTACACTTCATCCGGATCAAACTCACACAACAACATAAAGTTGCCCATTACCATCAGCCGTTCAATGTGGTGACTGTATCCGGTTTGTAATACTTTGCTGATGACACTGTCGACCGGGTAAATGCCGGTGGTTGCTTTCCAAAAGCCAGCGGGAATTTTTCTGGTAAAGCCCCAGTAATTTGTTGTACGTTGTTTGGTGCCTTCTCTTTCATACACAATATGAATAAACTCCCGCCAGCCCATTACCTGTCGAATAAAACCTTCCAGGGAATTCAGCGGAATGTTGTTTTTTGCTGCTGCATGCAGTGCTTTGTCAATGATTTGTTGCGGAGAAAGCAGTCCAATATTGAGCATTGGCGTTAAAACGGAGTGATGCAGAAAATGCTCTTTGCTTACAATGGCATCTTCATACATACCAAATTTTTCAAACCGGGTAGTAATAAATTCATCAAGCCATTTTTCGGCGCTGGTGTGGTTAATAGGGTAAATGAATTTTTCAATGCTGCCATAATTATCCGTAAAATGCGTAGTAACATATTGCGTTGCTTCCTGCACAAATTCATTTGTTTTGGCTGCAGTAACTACCGGTGGGACTGTGTTTTTTGGATATTTCAACCTGTTGTCTGCATCAAACGACCAGCGGCCACCGGCAGGTTTTCCGGCCGCATCAATAAGGATGTTTCTTTTTGCCCTTTGATCAATGTAAAAGGCTGTTTGAAAATATTTTTTTTCATTATCAAAGAAATGCTGCACTTCTTTTAATTCATTTAAGAAGTTAGGAGTTGGTGATACAACTGTTTTGATGTTGAATTTTTTACAAGCGTTGTCAATCCTTTTTTGCAGCCAGTTATCTGCAACATCAGCATAATAGACGGTTGTTATTTTTTGCTTTGCAAGATGCGGCAATAATTTTTGTATGTCACTTAATGCATCCGTTGCTGGTATATACTGCACCGGGATTTTTTGTTTGAGCAATTGCTGTTCAAAACTTTTCATGCTTGCCCTGTGCAGCAATAATTTTTGCTTGTGAAAATTGTATTGTTTGAAGAAAAGCCATTCTTCCACCAGGTAAACAGGTCTTCCATTTTTAATGGAAGGATGCTCATTAAATAACTGGTGTGGGAAAATAAGGATAACTTCCTGCATAAAGATGATGATTGATCGGTGAAGTTTGTTGCAATAGTTTTGCCAATAATGCAAGATTAAGCACAAACAAATTAAAGCAAGCATTACCATTATGCCATATACCAGTCAGACTGGTTTATGGCGGCTGCCCGCTTTTATTAAACAGTTATGTGTAATCTATTTAGTCGCTGTTTGTTTGCTATCGGTATTTATTATCTTCACATAAAATATTACGGAGCAATATCCGGTGATGTTTGCAATACGATTGACTGCTAAGAAAACCACAGATCAGAGATCAAAAATCAACAATCTTACATGAGTAATATTTCTTTTGATAATACGGAGTATGCGTTTGCTTAAAAAAAA
>CAXTPJ010000169.1:0-6673 GCA_964245855.1 uncultured Ferruginibacter sp.
ACCTGGTCATTGATACCATCAAAATTCAATGCGCCGGCAGGTGTAGTAGAAGGCGGTTCCGCAGCTTCTCCCAATGTCCAGTCACTGAAAGATGTAATATTGGTTACCTGCACAGCCGTATCATTCAACAAAGAGAAGGCAGGGGCAGACCAGTTGGGAACATCGTATTTTGCAACGATGAGGTTTGCTGTTGTAGTTTGGGTGTTCTTGTCACTGCTATGCCAGCTTAAGGTAGCCGTAGCATTATCGAAAACAATGCCATTATTGGTGATACTAAAGTAGCGGTTCAATGTTTTGGCCGGATCAATGATGCCAGATGCGCCGGTTTCGGGATGTACGGCCGGTATGCTCCTCACTTCCAGGACTCCGCCACCGGAAACGGAATTGAAATTAACTGATACCGGCGTGTAATAATTTTCATCGCCAATAGTAAACTCATAAGTGCCCGAGCCGCCTGTTGGTACATTCTTAATAACACCTCCATTGATCCAGCTATTACCTTCTTTATTAACAATGGCTGTTTCGCTAAGCACCAGTGAATAGGCGCCCAGCATTTTTATGATACCGTTATTTAACGTCAATGAATTTTCGACAGTTTGTGTTCCATCCCCCCCGATATCAACGCCTGCAGCGTTATCAATTACCAGGTTGTTAATACGGCCAACAGTTCCAGTTAAAATTTCCTGGCGGGCAGCACCATTCATGATCAGTTGCGGTACGTTGATGAACCCTGAATTCAGTAAAGTGGTACCGGTAAAATTGATATTGTTAGTAGCTGTAAATTCTCCTGAATAATTGTACAGGTTACCGCTAAACGTATTGTCGCTATTGGTAAGCGTTAAATGCCCGGCAGTGCCTAAGCTGTCATTATTAATACTTATACTGCCCAGGCTGGTTAACAATACACCCGTTTGCAACTGACCATAAATATCCAACCGGGCATTGTTGTTATTGATAATCGTAATAGCCGGACTACCCGTAATCTGCCGGTTACCATTTACGTTGATCACACCCGAATTATCGAGCAATGATTCGTCGCCATTGAAAGCAAGGTCAGCTTCCATATACAAAGTGCCGGAATTATTGATGCCGCTTTGGCTGCCAAAACTGAGTGCAGAAGTACCCCTGATCGAAGCGGTGCCGGCATTTTGCAGGTATATACCATCCTGTATATCGGCAGCGTTGCTGAATAAGGAATTGGCTCCTTCTGCCAGCACTATCGTGGTATTGCCTCCATTTGCATTCAGGCTGGAACCATCGAGGTTAAAGGTACCACCACCATTCACGGTGATAAAAGGCTCCGCACCTTCACTGTACCACCTGATCGTGCTGTTGGTCACGATAAGGCTGCCACCCGTACCCCCATCACCTTCCACTACTAGCTGGTCAAGGGTTAGATCAGCATTTTCCATACTAATCGTGTTACCGTTACTGATAGTAATGGTGCCGCTGTTATAATCCGGTGCCAATGGGGCAGATACCCAGGCGGTTCCATTAAAGTATTCCCAATTAGCTGCATCGTTCCACCCTCCACTTGAAATAGTACGGTATGCTGCACCGATACCCAAGGGCTCCCCAATCTGGAAGTCACGGAAGCCGGTCAATCCGGTTAGAGTAAGCGAGTTTGCCGCTCTGTTTTGCACTGCTGGCATAGTCCAGACTCCATCATCATACTGGCCAACATTATAATTATTGTAGTTGGCAGATACACCGCCATCCATATCGGATGCCGCCCAATTGAAAGTGACGTTATAAGTGGTAAATGATACTCCGTTATTGGTAATCGTCCAGGTGCGGTTCACACTTTTTGTTGCATCGATAGGGGAGTTCAATACCTGGCTGTGATCACCGTCATTGGTTGCTACTGAAAGATTTCCGACACCCTCGATTTCATCAGGATCCACTGTCACCGGTGCATAGGTGGCGGTACTTCCCACAGGAAATAGTTTTGGCCCGGCGGTTTCAAAAATGCGCTCCACTGTTCCCTGTACATAAGATACATTGCTGGCGTTAGACACACCTGCTCCATCTGCCAGGATGATCTTGGTTTCCGGAAAAACCTTGCCTTCCTGCAAATTAAAAGAATTGGCAATGATAGGTTCACCGGATACAGTGAGGCCTGCAGGATTATCTATTTGGAAATTATTGATGATGCCATAACCTGCTAGTGTCTGTATTGCAGACCCGGCAAAATCCAGCACAGGGAGCGAAACAGTACCACCTAAACCGACTGTAAAAGATGAACCGGTAAACAACATATACGCCGCACCAGCTAAAGACGAACCAGTTCCCTCAATAGTAAACAAACCGGCATAAGCGCCGCCTGTATTATTGTTAAGCGATAAAATACCGCCGCCGGTTACCCGAAGGTCGGCGCTATCATTAAAAATAATACTGCTACCAAATTCGGTAGTGCCGGATCCACTAAAAATCATAAGAGAACCAGGATGACTGGTAATGGAAGCAGTACTGCCATTACTGGTAAAATCGCCATCAGCAGTACTGGTGAATGTTGCATAGTTATCGAACAATGTATTGGTTCCGTTCAGCGCCATGTTCCCCGTTGAAGTCCAGTCAAAGGTTCCCCTGTTTTCAATGGTGGTACTGGTTCCGTCAACGATTATTCCGCCGTTGCCGCCAGCCCAGATAAAAGCACCGTCATTCAGGAGGTGAAGCCCGTCACCAAACTGCAGGGCTTCTGCCGGGTTATTGCTATTGGTGAGACTGATCACGCCATTCCTGTTGATTAGTTGGCCCGGACCGTTGATATGCCCGCTGGTATTAAAATACAATACACTGGTGCTTTCAATCGCCACTTGTGCATCAGTTGCAATATTGATATCCCCGTTTTCTATGCGGAGGGTGCCATAAGATATCAGGTCTTCGCCCACGGTGGCACTGTTGGCAATAGTAAAAATGGATCCGCTGATATCTATTGTTCCACTTTCTTCTATCACCACCTGGTCAACTGTAAGGGGTTGGGAGTTGTTATTGATCGTAAAGCCGCTTCTAATCGTGATCCTTTCAGCAGTAGAAGCAGTTGGTGCCTCCGAAGCGGGAATCCAGGCCGTGCCGCTGTACCGTTGCCAAACGGAAACAGTATTCCAGTTGCCATCGGCCACCGTGCGGTAGTCATTGACGGAGGCAGTCACATCAATGGTTGATTCCCCTACCTGGAAATCGCCAAAGGAAGTTAAGCCGTTGGCCTGGATAGAAGTGGCGGTAGGGTTTAATGTAGTTGGATAAGTCCACGAACTGTTATAAATTCCAACTTTTAAGTTAGCAGCATTAACACCGGCATCCACATCTGCAGGATCCCAGACAAACTGTGGCTGTGCTGAACCAAAACTAACTCCATTGTTTTCAAGATGCCAGGTGCGGTTCACTGATTTATCGGCAATGATACCCGAACTGGCAATTTGTGGATGGTCGCCGGCGCTTGTGGAAATGGTAACACCCCCAGTCCCGGTTACATTATTTAAAGTGAGTGACATTGGCCGGTAGCCAGATGCATCGCCCAGGCGGTAAGTAAGTGTACTGGTGCCTGGTGCGTAATTCATTTGCAGGTTCCCGTTGACGTACCAGTCTGTTGAGGAATTATTTTGAAGACTAGATCCCACAGCCATGATCAGTTTGTGGGTGCCGGTTACAATATTACCATAGTTATAATTCAATAAACCGGTAATGGTCTGGTCGCCACCGAGCGTAATACCAGCCATATTAAAAATAATTACCTCACCGCCAATGCTACCGGTACCATTAACAGTTGGGGTAAAAAGTACTAATGGGTTGAGGTTAATAGCCCCATTGTTAGTTAACGATGTACTGCTGTATTGAAGGCTTGCAGTACCGTCCACCACTGCACCTGCATTTACCGTTAGGGTAGCACCGCCATTCATTGGTGAAAAGGTGCCGTTTACGGTAAGATCCGAACCCGTTCCATTATTTACAATGACCGGCGCAGTTGCAGAGAGCGTTGCACCTGAATTTACGATTACTTCGTCAATGATAACGGCAACATTAATAGTAATGGTATGCGGACTAACGATAGTTATTATACCGGAATTGGAAGTTGGGCCAGCAGCTGGAGTTACCCAATCATTACCATCGAACCTTTCCCAGGTACTTCCTGCAGCCCAGGTGCCGGTTGTAATACTTCGGTAGTCGCCAGCAGTTTGGGCTGATAACTGCAGTACACTAAGCATTAAAAACGCCAGTATAAAAAAATGTAACAGTTTGTTTTTGTTTAAAACCCTGATACTGAGATTCGGTAATGCTGATTGGGCAATAAGGGTTTGCGTAAACATGGAATGCATAGCTGACTATTAATAAATAAGTATAATGTTATTATTGCTGCTGTTTTGAAATCTTTGGAGGGGGATATGACTGCTGAACAAGCTCATCATAACGATTTGTTATGACACAGGATAGGACATAAAATATTGGGTTGCCAAAAATATGGAACTTATCGGTAATGTTAAAATATATTATTAACAACCAGTTAAGGGCATCAAACCTCCCCTGAAATCACTTAAAAACTGTTATACTTTTTAAGAAATTGGAAAATACAATACTACTTGTCAAATATCATTTATCTTCAATTACCGTAACTGTTCATATCTATATATTTCAAAATTGCACATAAATATATCATTCAAAAAAGCGGTATCAAAGTATAAAAGGACGAAAAGGGGGTAAAACTGTCCGAAAAGGGTGCATTTTTTAGCAGATGGAATTATAAGACAACAAGTTCTTTTGTGCGAACCATTACTTTTTAAGCTTAATTAAAAGAATATAATGGAAGTAACTTTGTTAGACTGGGTAAATCAAACAGCATGCTCAATAATCTCCAGTTTATATCCCTTGCCATGTATGTTCACCAGTTTTACAGCCGGGTCGTTTTCCAGTTTTTTTCTGAGTTTTGAAACAAACATATCCAGGCTTCTTCCAACAATCACTCCTTCATCTTCCCAAATTTTTTGCAGGTTATTCCTGTCGATGATTTGATTTGGGGTTGCTGCAAAGAGCTGGAGCAATTTAGATTCTTTGCCGGTCAATACAGCATTTTCTCCATTCAAAACAAGTGTTTGTTGTTTGGGATAAAAAAGGTATTGGCCAATGGCAACTGCATCGGCAGGGGCTGCAGGACTGTTTTCTTCAGTAAATGCTGGCTTGATTACGTCTTTTTTTCTAAATCGCTGAATACCGAAAAATAGCAGGGCTATTGAGAGGAAACCAATTACTGTAACGTATAAATAAGTAGCGCTGAATCTTTTGTTTTCAAACTTTACATCAATGCAGTAATGCGTGGATGGCTGGTCTCTGCCCATGCAGGGTAAAATATTTTTTTCTTCCGATTTTAATATGGCATACCCGAATATGAGTTTATCTGTATTACAATCTAATACATTTACAATATAATTCACCCCGGGTTTGCTGGTAGAAATTACCCGGTCAATAATTTTTACCAGCGAATCCGGCTTAAAAGAAAACCGGCTTTCAAAAGGCACCTGGAATTCACTGGCAGAAATCGTTTTCACCGGCATGACCCTCGACGTACTGTCACCTGTATATCTTAATACTTCGTGGGCAATTTTTCGCATCATGATCACTTCTTTCGCTGCTTCAAAATCCTGGTTCGTTCCTTTTTTTGATGATACGAACGCCACCAGTAAAACCAGCAGCCCGGCAGCAATAAAAAGCGACAGCATCTTCCATTTCATATCCAAAAATAGATTATTTAAGTTGTAAAAACGCTCTGCTGCAATGGTTTTACATCCGTTTACAATCAATTTACAGTCGTTTTACAACTGCCGCTTTAAGAGAGTTTACTTTTAGCTTCTTCAAACACACCTAAAAATTATCATCATGAAAAACAACCACTGCATTTCGCAAATCGAACAAAACAAATCCATGCGGCTAACAAAACAATGGTTGCCTTATGTAGCTGTTCTTTTATTACTGGCAGCCCCTTTGATTTCCTGTAAAGACAGCAATATTATGGGCAGTTTCGCAGCACCCAAAGAAATGATGGCTGGCCAGGAGAAACTGGTTTGTAACCCGGTTGCTGTTTCAAAAAAAGAGTATTGCACATTAAAAGATAGATCCGGAAACTTCTGGTTGGCCGCCACGGGGGAAGGTGTTTATTGTTACAATGGAAAAACATTTACTCACTTTACAGTAGCAGATGGATTAACTGATAATACGGTTTCCTGCATGCTCGAAGACAAGGACGGCAACATCTGGTTTGGCACATTGACCGGTGTTTGCCGTTATGATGGAAAAGTGATGACAAATTTGGCTTTGCCGGATAACAATATTGCCCGATCAACTGCCTGGGAATTACTTATTAAAATGACCAATACACTAAAATATCCCAATACGGTTGATAGCATTAAACAAGACAGTAATGGAAATGTATGGTTCACTACCAAATGGGGAATTTATTGTTATGATGGAAAAGTGATTAAGGGTTTCATAAACCGGGGTTGCTGATGTACCATAATTAGAAAAATTACAAGACTATAGTGAATTTGGTTCAGTAGTTTTTATTGGCATTGGGATGCCTGAACTTTTCTAATCTAAACCTGACTCAAATCCTATTCGATAAATTTCATCAATCTACAATCATAACATCAGCTTTTTGATAAAACAAGTTATTTAGCCAACTCTG
>CAXTPJ010000170.1:0-6626 GCA_964245855.1 uncultured Ferruginibacter sp.
CTGTTATCCATTCTAACAACCAATGTTGTAGGATAGATAAAGAAAACATCTACAACCGAATCTTTTGTATATATTTTTCCAATGGTTTTGGTATGCTATCAGACGGATCCCATTTCCAGGGATGAGCTGCCCAGTAATTCAGGTTACTATAATCAGGTTTTCCAGCCTCACTTTTAAATTCGTAAACCGTTCTGATGATATAATTTTTTTTGCTGCAGGAAGAAAATAGCAGGATAATAAAACACAATAGAGAAAGTTTATGCAGCATTTTATTATAAGTTTGTTTTGTTTTGTTTTGTTACATCAACCTCAACAAAAATAAATAGAATACCCAGCAGCATATTGATTTATAATAAATTTTATAGTTTCAACAATTGCCTTTTATACGACATATACCATTTTTGAAAGCAGTACTGTTGCATAGTCTTACTGCATTCGGCGGACCACAAGGGCACTTTGGTATGATGCTGAAAACATTTGTTGATAAACGAAGAGATGTAACCAAAGAAGAACTGCTTGAATACATCTCCTTTTGTCAAATGCTCCCTGGTGCATCTTCTACTCAAACGCTTACACTCATCGGGTATAAACGGGGAGGTGTACCATTAGCAGTTGCTACTTTATTGATCTGGATTTTACCTGCCTGCACAATCATGGGATTGCTTTCGTTTTTAATTGGCAGCATCGGCGAAGTAAAATTGCAAACCGATGTTTTTCAATTCATACCAGAAATGGCAATCGGCTTTTTAATGTATGCAGGTTTTAAAGCATTTAAAATTTCAGTCAATAACCCCATTACTTTTATAGTGATGCTGGTTTCTATGATATCAACTTTTGCTTTTTTCAAAACACCATGGGTTATACCAATACTTATTTTCTTGGGCGGAATAGTTACCAATTTTAGCAACAAACGTTTTCCTGAGCAAGAGAAAATAAAACCGAAGCAAATACGATGGACAAATATCTGGGTGTTCGTTTTAGTTTTTATTGTTGCAGGATTGTTGAGTGAAACTGCCCGTAAACAAGATTGGAAAGAAAGAAAAGCATTTAATCTTTTTGAAAATTTTTACAGGTTCGGAAGTTTTGTTTTTGGTGGGGGAGATGTATTGATACCAATGATGGTGGATCAATATGTAGCAAGGCCCACTGCTAAAAAATTCACTGATTCAAGCCAAAATATTATACGCATTAACCGGGATGAATTGCTTACCGGTGCAGGTGTAGTAAGGGCAATGCCCGGACCAGTTTTTTCCATTGCTTCCTACACCGGTGGTATGGCTTTAAAAAGCGAGGGCAAATTATTCCAGGCATTGGGTTGTGTAATTGGTACGGTAGCTATTTTTTTACCGAGCGCTTTACTGGTCT
Organism: uncultured Ferruginibacter sp.; assembly: GCA_964245855.1. GTDB lineage: Bacteria > Bacteroidota > Bacteroidia > Chitinophagales > Chitinophagaceae > Ferruginibacter. Next base: position 1,366 of record CAXTPJ010000170.1, read on the forward strand.
TGTTCTTTTTTCCTGTATGGCAATATTTAAAAAAGTTTGTGATTGTGTTCAGAGCATTGGAAGGGATCAATGCAGTTGTTGTTGGGTTAATGTGGGCGGCTTCGTTATATTTGTTAAAAGACATTTCTATCATGTCTTTTACAGTACAGAGTTTTATAAACATTGGAGTGATACTGTTTACATTCTCTGTTCTTCAGTTTACTAAAATTCCACCTCCATTAATTGTTGTTAGTTGTTTGCTGCTTGGCTTTATACTTTAGTTTCTATTTATAATAATTATTATTTTCTATTTCCAGTCTTACAACTTCGGGAAGTAAATAGCGGATTGATTTATTTGCTTTTATTAACTCACGAATACGTGTACTCGAAATTTCTAATAACGGTGCATTCAGGATATGAATGTTGGCAGGTTGTTCTTTTGAAACTTCAAAACCCGGGCGTTGGTAGATGTACAGTTCATATTGTTTCAAAAGCGTTTGATAGTTTTTCCATTTATCAATATTGCCTAAACTATCGCTGCCCATGATAACAGAAAAGCTATGATCAGGAAATTTCTCCTGTAAATAAGTTAATGTGTCAATAGTATACGAAGGTTTAGGAAGATGGAATTCTACACTGGATGCCTTCAATTTATTTTCTCCTTCAATGGCTTTTTGAACCAAATGTAATCGTTGGTACTCATTCAATAAAGAAGCTGATTTTTTTAGGGGATTGTGTGGTGATATCACTAACCAAACCTGTTGCAGATCAGTAGCGTTCAGTAAATGATTGGCAATAATAAGATGCCCTATATGAATAGGATTAAATGATCCAAAGTAAAGCCCAATCTTCATAATATTTTGACAATCAATATAATAAAAGAATTATGCTGGAATTTCTTCTACCCAGATGTTTTCTGCCTCATTAATTCTAAGACTTAAATGATATCCAGCTACCAATATAGAAATTGGATCGCCTAAAGGGGCAATTTGATCAACCATTATCTTTTCACCAGGCACACATCCCATTTCCATGAGTTTTAGAAAGATATCATCTTGTTCAAAAGATTTGATCACCACCATTTTACCCGCTGAAATCTTAGAAAGTTGTATATCCATAATTGCCTTTTTCGAATGCAAAAGTATTCATTCGGGATTGTTCAATAATTTCGATTTAAAGAAATAATTCAACAATGCAAGTAAACTTCTTTTTCGCAGATACTACCATCACCTTAAAGGATAGAATAAAACTTAAACAGTTTATTATCAATCTTTTCAAAAGGGAAAAGACGAAGTTAAATTCAATGAATTATATTTTTTGTTCCGATGCTTACTTGCTTAATATCAACCAACAGTTTCTTCAGCACGATGATTATACAGACATCATCACCTTTGATTTATCTGCCACTGAAAGTGTGGAGGGAGAGATATATATAAGTACGGATAGGGTGAAAGAAAATTCAGTAATTCACAGTAATCCTATTTATAAAGAACTTCACAGGGTAATATTTCATGGAGCATTGCACTTATGCGGATATAAGGATAAATCGGAGAGTGATGTAATTGAAATGAGAGGTGCTGAAAGTAAGTATTTGAAGTTGTATTTTAAATAATGTTCCACGTGAAACAATAGAACACTATTTATACACATTAAGTATAACGATTCTGGATTCTTTTGAATCTGTTCCACGTGAAACGAAAATTAGTTTAAAATATAATAGTCGAATTTATTATCGCACCAATAATTTTCTACCCTGTAAAACTTAAATAGTAAACTATTGTTAGTAATATTCAGGAATTGTTTATTTAATATCATCTCAAACTTTATTTTATTCCTCTTTAAATCCTGCTTAGTTCCACGTGGAACAAATAATCACCTTTTTTACTTAATATCCCAAAAAGGTATCTTTGCAATATTATGTTTAATGAATATGATGTTATAATAGTGGGTGCAGGTCACGCCGGTTGTGAGGCAGCGGCAGCGGCGGCCAATATGGGTAGTAAAGTACTATTGATAACCATGAATATGCAGACAATTGCCCAAATGAGTTGCAATCCCGCTATGGGAGGTATTGCCAAAGGGCAAATTGTTAGAGAAATTGATGCAATGGGTGGTTACAGCGGTATAGTTACAGATGAAAGTATGATCCAGTTCAGGATGCTGAATAGGAGTAAAGGACCGGCTATGTGGAGCCCAAGGGTACAAAGCGATAGGATGGTTTTTGCTACTAAATGGCGGGAAATGCTGGAAAACACTCCTAACGTTGATTTTTACCAGGATACTGTAGTTGGTTTATTATTGGAAGAAGGAAAAGCTATTGGAATTCAAACAGGGTTAGGCCACAATATTAAATCTAAAGCTGTTGTGCTAACCAACGGTACTTTCCTTAATGGTGTTATTCATATTGGAGAGAGGAAAATTGGGGGCGGCAGAATGGCAGAAAAAGCTGCTACAGGTATTACAGAACAATTGGTTAGCCTTGGCTTTGAAAGCAATCGCTTAAAAACAGGCACACCTCCACGAATAGATGGCCGTAGTCTTGATTATAGCAAGATGGAAGAGCAAAAAGGTGATGAGGAAATCACTGGCTTTAGCTATCTCGATACTAAAAAAATCAAAGCGGATCAGCAGAAAAGTTGCTGGATCACTTATACAAGTAACGAAGTTCACGAAATCCTCAAAACGGGTTTTGAAAAAAGCCCCATGTTCCAGGGAAGAATACAGGGAACAGGTCCAAGATATTGTCCTAGTATAGAAGATAAGATTAACCGTTTTGCAGAAAGAGACCGTCACCAGTTATTTGTAGAACCGGAAGGTTTCAACACGATCGAGATATATGTTAATGGATTTTCTTCCTCTTTACCGGAAGACGTTCAATTAAAAGCTTTAAGGTTAGTACCCGGTTTTGAGAATTGTAAAATGTTCAGGCCGGCTTATGCAATCGAGTACGATTATTTTCCACCAACCCAACTTAAATTTAGCCTGGAAACCAAATTGATAAGCAATCTTTTCTTTGCCGGCCAAATCAATGGAACTACCGGTTATGAGGAAGCAGCTTGCCAGGGTTTAATGGCGGGTATTAATGCACATCAAAAGGTGAAAGGATTAGAGCCAGTTGTTTTAAAAAGAAGTGAGGCATATATCGGTGTATTGATAGACGACCTCATCAATAAAGGAACTGATGAACCTTACCGTATGTTTACCAGCAGGGCAGAGTTCAGGACATTACTTCGACAGGACAATGCTGATATTCGCCTAACAGAGAAAAGTTATCGGTTAGGGTTGGCTTCTCAGGAAAGAATGGATAAGGTTAGATTTAAATTGGAACAGGTTGAGAAAACGAAATCCATTTTAAGTACGCTGTCGGTAGAGCCTGAAGAAATTAATTCATTACTTGAAAGCGTACAATCGTCACCGTTAGTAAATAAGCAAAAAGTCCTGTCATTGCTGCTTCGCCCAAACTTAGGCTTGGCAGATATGATGAAACAGGTCCCTAAAATAAAAGAAGCCTTATCGGGTATTGGTCAGGAAATATTGGAACAGGTAGAAATACAAACCAAATACGATACTTACATTGAAAAGGAAAAAGAACTCGTAGCCAAAATGGGGCAGTTAGAAGATTTAGTGATACCCGATAATTTCAGTTATGAAAAACTGGTATCGCTCAGTAATGAAGCAAGACAGAAATTTACGAAGATCAGGCCAAGAACATTGGGACAGGCATCCCGTATTTCCGGCGTTAACCCAAGTGATGTTCAGATCTTAATGGTTTTTATGGGTAGATAAATAAATCAATTTTTTATTTTTAAATAATCAGTCAGCATTTATGGAATTGAACTTTTCAGCAGAAACATCAAAAGCATTGGTTTTTGAAAAAGTACAGGCATACCTTGACAGCAACGGACTAAACGTTGATAAATTTGACGATACCCGCCCCTGGGGTGGATTTTTTGTATTGGATGAATCACAGGCAGAAAAATTTATCCAGTTGTATTTTCCTCATATCACCAAAGAAGAGTTGACCATCTCTGGCAAACTCAGTCCCAAAATATTGATCGTTGGCCCAGAAAAAAGATTGAGCTGGCAGTACCACCACCGCCGTGCAGAAATATGGAAATTGATTGGTGGCGTTGCAGGCGTAGTAACCAGCGACACGGATGAAGAAAAAGATACCAAACATTTACAGGTAGGCGACATCGTTCAATTAAAACAAGGGGAACGTCATCGTTTGATCGGACTGAACGGTGGCTGGGGAATAGTAGCAGAAATCTGGCAACACACCGATGGCGCAAATCCAAGCGATGAAGATGATATTATAAGGGTTCAGGATGATTTCGGCAGGTAAATTTTACTAATGAAAGACTTTAAGAAATATTACATCATACCGGCTTCGCCGGAAGAAATATATATTGCATTAACCAACCCCGCTACCATACAGCTTTGGAGCGGGGAACCTGCAGAAATGAGCACCGAGCCGGGTAGCGAATTTTCGTTGTGGGAAGAAAGTATTGTTGGCAAGAACCTGGAGTTTGAGACCGGAAAAAAAATAGTGCAGCAATGGTATTTCGGCGACCAACCAGAAGCCTCGATTGTGACCATCAAATTGCATTCACATAAAAATGGTACTTCAGTAGAATTGCTTCACACCAATATTCCGGATGAAGATTATGAAAATATGGTGGAAGGCTGGAACCATAATTATTTTGGAATGCTGGAAGAATTTTACAGTTGATTTTATATTAATTATTGAGTTAATATAAAAAATCCGATTGCCTGATTTATACAAACCCTGCATACAATAATTGCGTAACTTGAAATAGTTTTTACCAAAAATTTATCCCTGCTTTTAAATTGCTGCTTGACCAATGAAAAGAATACCATTTCTTTTTTCCCTCCTATTGTTGCTAAGTCTAAGGTCAACAGTATTTGCCAACTCTGGCGAACCATTTTTTGTTCAGCATTACGATAACAGGAACGGCCTTTCCAACAGTTCCATCAATCACATTTTTAAAGACGCCGGCAATTTGTTATGGGTGGCTACCTGGGATGGCCTCAACATGTATGATGGCAGCCTTTTTCATGTTTTCAATTATAGCAAAGACAATGATTATAAAAGTATTGGCAGCAATGTTATCCAGCAAATTACAGAAGACAAGCGTGGCAATATTTGGGTAACTACCATCGAAGGCATCTCACGCTATGAAAAAAGTACCGGCAAATTCTTCAACTATTTCTATAACCAATACCAGCGAAGCAAAGTAAGTGAACAGGAATATGCATTG
>CAXTPJ010000171.1:0-6621 GCA_964245855.1 uncultured Ferruginibacter sp.
ATGATTATGTACATACAACGCTCAATGAACTAGATCTTTGGCACCTGATAAATTTTTTGCAACATCATTATCTTCCCCTTGGAGAAAAAAGTTTGGAAACCGCTTTTACCAAATGGATGCAGTCCGGCGATGATACGATTGAAAAAGCACTGGTTGGTTTTCACAATTATGTATTTAATTACAGCGAAGAGGCAAAAGAAGAAAAACATTGCTGCAAACACATTGCAACACCAGCCAAAAAATCTGCCTGTAAAAGATTGAGTATGTACTTAAGATGGATGGTAAGAAAAGACGACAACGGAGTTGATTTTGGTATCTGGAAAAAAATACAACCGGCTCAATTGATTTGTCCGCTCGATGTGCATGTAACGAGGGTTTCAAGAAGGTTGAATATTTTACAGCGTACACAGAACGACTGGCAGGCTGCAAAAGAACTAACGGCTTATTTGAAAGAATTAGATCCTAAAGATCCGGTAAAGTATGACTATGCGCTATTTGGATTAGGTGTGATAGAAAAGTATTAATGTGACTGGATTAAGATGTTGCTGAGAACAAAATGTACAAGTGAGATCATTTTTTCTTTTCTCCAAAAAGGAAAAATGACAGAACAAGTTCACAACGATGATCATTGGCATTCCTGAAGCTGGTAAAAAATATTACCGAATCATTCAAAAATGGTTGTTAAAAAATGGAGCACACAGAACTGGTATTACAATTAAATAAAGAGCTGTCGCTTGAACTGGCAGAAAAAATTTCTTCTGCTGAATTACAGCAACAGTTGATCGCTTATGTGGATCAACTGATACAAAATAATTTCGAATACCTCGTAAGCCTGCTGTACCGGATTGATGTAAGTGAACCCAAAATAACCATGTTGCTGAAAGAACAACCCAATGAAGATGCTGCAAAAATTATAGCTGCCTTAATTGTTGAAAGGCAGTTACAAAAGATACAAACACGCAAGCAATACAGGCAGCCGGATGATGGTATTGATGATGCGGAAAAATGGTAAATAGTGATTGTTATTCACTCTATATTTTAAGTTTTGGAAGTAATGATTTTGTAACCAGCTTTTGAAGCATTTATCAACATCGTTGCGTCGCACTCTTGTACTGTTGATATTTTATTGAGCAACAGGTTCAATTATACTGCAACTCAGATATTGACTATTTTTGAAATCAACTCAAATAAAAATTAGCACATGAAACTGGTAACTTATTTAAAAGATGGCCACGATCAACTGGCTTTGATGGTGGATGGAAAATTATATGATACCGATGCACTGCATCCTGATCTGCCCATTAGTATGTCGATGTTTTTAAATTATTGGGAAGACGTGTACCCGTTGGCGTTAGCAGTAGAAAACAGGATCAAAGAAGGTTTGGGAAGATCGGTTCCGACACAACCTTTTGACCAGGCTAATTTGTTGGCGCCGGTGCCCCACGCAAGCAGTTGCCGTGATGGCTACGCTTTTCGTCAGCATGTTGCCGCAGCCCGCAGGAACCGCAAAGTAGAGATGATACCGGAGTTTGACCAATACCCGATTTTTTATTTCACCAACCACAACAGCATACAGGGCCCGGGCGATATCGCCTGCATGCCGGATCATTTTGAAAAGTTGGATTTTGAACTGGAAGCAGCGATTGTAATTTGCAAGCCCGGCAAAAATATTCCTGCTGCCGAAGCGGATGAATACATTGGTGGATTCATGATCATGAATGACATGAGTGCAAGAACGTTGCAGATGGAAGAGATGTTGCTGAACCTCGGCCCTGCAAAAGGAAAAGATTTCGCAACAGTTATTGGCCCTATGTTGGTTACCCTGGATGAGCTGGAAGAATATGAAGTTGCCTGCAAAGAAAACCACACCGGTAAAGCCTGGAATTTAACGATGAAGTGTTCGGTAAATGGCACACCGGTAAGCGAAGGCAACCTCAGCGATATGGACTGGACGTTTGCAGAGATCATTGAGCGCTGCAGCTATGGCGTAAACCTTTTTCCCGGTGATGTGATCGGCAGCGGCACGGTGGGCACCGGCTGTTTTTTAGAACTGAACGGCACCGGCAAATTGAACGACCCTGGTTACAAAGAGCAGTGGTTGCAGGAAGGCGATGTGGTGGAAATGGAGATTGATGGTTTGGGTAAGTTGAGCAATACGATTGTGAGGGAAGAGGGGGATTTTTCTATTTTGAGTTTGAAGAAAAATAACTGAAAAGTTGCGGGTTAGCGGGTTGCGGGTTTATGTTGTTTTATTATAATTGACATAAAATTATTTTATGGCTACCGTGCAAACATTTGAAGAATTGGAAATTTGGAAGAAAGCCCAGGATTTGGGTGCAATAGTGGATGAACTCTGTGAGATGAATTCAAAAATATATAAAGACTTTTCCTTTAGAGATCAAATTAAAAGAGCAGCACTATCTATATCAAATAATATCGCAGAAGGGTTCGAGTACAATAACAACAATGACTTTTACAGGTTTCTAAGAATTTCAAAAGGGTCTTGTGGTGAGGTAAGAAATTGTTTGTTGTTCTCAATAAAGGTAAAATATACAACCGCTGAAGAAGTAAATACTATGATAGATTTTTCGAGGGTTCTGGGAAGTCAGATTGGAAATATGATGAAGTATTTATTGTTAAATAAAATAGCCAATCAAAAAACAAAAAATAACCCGTAACACATCAACCCGTAACAATGTTAACACTAAACTTAAAAAACCTACCCCCAACAGAAATCCAAAACTACCTCCAGCACGCCATTGCTCCTCGACCAATCTGCTTTGCATCAACCATAGATAAAAACGGCAATGTCAATCTTTCTCCCTTCAGTTTTTTTAATCTCTTCTCTTCTAATCCGCCCATTGTAATTTTTTCTCCGGCAAGAAGGGTAAGGGATAATACGACCAAACACAGTTTGGAAAATGTACTGGAAGTGCCGGAAGTGGCCATCAATATTTGCGATTACAATATGGTGCAGCAGGTAAGTTTGAGCAGTTGCGATTTTCCAAAAGAGATAGACGAATTTGGCAAAGCAGGTTTTACCAAAGAACCATCTGTATTGATCAAACCACCACGGGTAAAGGAAAGCCCCATTCAATTGGAGTGTAAAGTGATAGAAGTAAAACCATTGGGTATATCTGGCGGCGCCGGTAACCTGGTGATTGCAGAGATACTAATGATGCACATCAATGAAGCGGTGTTAAATGATGAAGGAAAAATCGATCAGCGCAAATTGGATTTAGTGGCAAGGCTCGGCGGCAACTGGTACACCCGGGCAAACGCTCAAACCATTTTTGAAGTAGAAAAGCCCAACACACAGATCGGTATTGGAATAGACAGCCTGCCGTTATCCATCAAACAAAGCGCTATTTTAACCGGTAATAATTTAGGCCAGTTAGCCAATGTGCATGAGCTGCCTTTTGTTGATCCTGCGTTTGATGATGATACACTAAAGAACATCATCCAGTATTATTCCATCAATCCGGATGAAATGGAAAAAGAATTGCACCGGTATGCCAAAGAGTTGCTGGACGAAGGGCATGTAGCGGAGGCGTGGCAGATTTTATTGAGTTCAGGTTAATTTTAGTAAATTCGCTTATGTCATCCGCTGTAAAAATATTGCCGCATTATACATACGAGGAGTATTGCAAATGGGAAGGCCGTTGGGAATTGATAGAAGGAATACCCTATGCTATGAGTCCTGCACCTGCCCCAAGACATCAATGGATTTGCAATAATTTTAAATTCGAAGCGAAAACCGGTATCATCAAAGAAGGCTGTAAAGATTGTAAAGTATATGATTTCATAGATATAAAAATAGCCGAAGATACAGTGTTGCAGCCTGATGCGGTAATTTGCTGCAAGGCGATTGTAAAGCCATATTTGGATTTTCCCCCCTCATTAGTAATGGAAGTGCTTTCGCCTTCAACGGCTATGAAAGACAGAAACAATAAATTCTATCAGTACCAGTCTTTTAAAGTTCCCTACTATGTTATTATTGATCCAGACAATGATAACGTAGAAATTTATTCGCTTGATACAACAGGCAAATATCAATCTCTTGAAATAACTCCAGGTCAAAAACCTCTACTTTTTTTAGATGCTGGTTGCAGCATTCAAATAAAACTTGATGGGATCTGGCAATAAAAATCACAACTTCCCGCCAAATACCTTCTTCAAAATATCAGTAGTCCTTGCTGCAAAATTGTTCCTGATATTTACTTCTTCTTTAGCAACTAAATCAAACAACGCGTTTGTTGCTTTGCCCGTAACATAATTCGCCAGATCAGGATTTATTTTTGTGAACGTAGTGGGAAAACTGTTGTACGTATTTACAATATCACCATAGTATTTGGTAGCGTTCACCCGGTTAAGCGAAGTTTGTATAACCGGTAAAAAAGCTGCCATCAATTTAGCCGTAGTTTTTTCCCGGAAGAAATGAGTAGCGCTGGTATCACCATTTCTTACCAAACCAATCGCATCCTGCAGCGTCATATTTTTAATGGCATCCACAAAGATGGGTTTGGCGTAACCGGCCGCATCTTCTGCCCCACGGTTAATTTGTAAAATGGCTTTGTTTACAATGTTGCCCATACCAACACCACGCAACGCACTTTCAATCTTTTTTGCATCGGGCGGCAGCAATACTTTATACAAAGCATCTTTGTAAAAACCATCTTCTTTATTCAGTTTCAGTACGGCATTGGCAAGTCCCTGGCTCAATGCTTCTTTAATGCCCTGGCCGGCTTCCGCTTCTGTAACGCCGATACTGGTGCCAACAGGCAAATTTTTTAATGCATCGCAACTGCTTAACACAACAATAAATGAAACAACAACAAGGATCCTGGTGAGCATAGAAAGTAGTTTAGTGGACTAAATATAGGCAAGTTTACTGCCAAAAACCGGTTAAGACAAAGCAATACAAAAATGGGCTGCATCCGGTATCTTTGCCCGAAATTTTTAAATAGTAAAATGAGTACGCAACATTTATCCGAACAGGAAATCATCAGGAGAGAAAAATTAGCTGAACTAACCAAACTGGGCATCGACGCTTATCCGGCGGCCCTGTACCCCGTAAATACCAATTCCGTTTTTATCAAGGAAAATTATAAGGGAGAAGAAAATAAAGCTGATTTTGCTGAAGTGTGTATTGCAGGCCGCATCATGAGTGTAAGGGATATGGGCAAGGCAAACTTTGCCGTGTTGCAGGATAGTGTTGGCAAAATACAGTTCTATATTAAGCAGGATGATATTTGTCCTGGCGAGGATAAAACATTGTACCAAATTGTTTGGAAAAAATTATTGGATATCGGCGATATCATCGGCATCAAAGGTTTTGTATTTACCACTAAAACCGGCGAAACTTCCATCCATGTAAAAGGGTTTACGGTTCTCACCAAATCATTGCACCCCCTGCCAATCGTTAAAGAAAAAGATGGGGAAGCATTTGATGAAGTGACCGATCCGGAGTTTCGCTACCGGCAGCGCTATGCAGATTTGATCGTAAACCCGGGCGTAAAAGAAACCTTCATCAAACGCACAAAAATGGTGAATGCCATCCGGGAATTTTTAAACGAACGGGGTGCATTGGAAGTAGATACGCCGGTGTTGCAATCTATTCCCGGCGGCGCCGCTGCAAGGCCTTTTACAACGCACCACAATGCGCTGGATGTGCCGATGTACATGCGTATTGCAAACGAATTATATTTGAAAAGATTGATCGTTGGTGGCTTTGAATGGGTGTATGAATTCAGCCGTAACTTCCGCAATGAAGGCATGGACCGTACCCACAACCCGGAATTTACGGTACTGGAATTTTATGTGGCGTACAAAGATTATGAATGGATGATGGACACCACCGAATTGATGCTGGAGAAAGCAGCCATTGCCACCAACGGTACCAGCAAGGTATTGGTGGGCGATAAAGCAATTGATTTTAAAGCGCCTTACAAACGCATCACCATGTATGATTCTATCAAAGAATTTACAGGGTATGATATCAGCGAAATGGATGAAGCCGGTATCCGCAATGTGTGCCGTGAATTGAAAATTCATGCTGATGAAAAATGGGGTAAAGGAAAATTGATCGATGAAATCTTCGGCAGTAAATGCGAAGGCAATTATATACAGCCAACCTTCATTACGGATTACCCGGTGGAGATGAGCCCGCTTACAAAAAAGCACCGCAGCAAACCCGGACTGGTAGAACGTTTTGAGCTGATGTGCAACGGAAAAGAAATTGCCAACGCATATAGTGAATTGAACGACCCGATTGAACAACGGGAACGTTTTGAAGAGCAGGTAAAACTGATGGAGCGGGGCGATGATGAAGCCATGTTTATCGACCACGATTTTTTACGGGCACTGGAATATGGTATGCCGCCCACCAGCGGTATCGGTTTTGGTATCGACCGGATCGCCATGTTATTGACCAATCAACATTCCATACAGGATGTACTGTTTTTCCCGATGATGCGGCCTGAAAAGATAGCAGAATAAAAAGTTATATATCAGCTTGAAAAGCGTTGAGGTATTGCACTTCAGCGCTTTTTTATTTGTACCATCCCGGTAATTTCATCGTTCAGTTTCTTTCAAAAAAACTACCTTTCGGGTTCACAAAAA
>CAXTPJ010000172.1:0-6592 GCA_964245855.1 uncultured Ferruginibacter sp.
CGGTCCCTGGAAAGGGCCCAACACCAGCTCATTCTGCTTCACTAAATAAAAACCAACCCACAACCAGCCAAACTGTTCTTTTAACGCAGCCGCAATATTAGCCAGGTTGGCAATTAGGTCTGGTTCTCCTTCAATCAATGCTTTTATTTGCGGCAGCAATGTTTGGTACTGCTCTTCTTTGGTGCCTTGTATAATGGATAAATCTTCTGCCATAAAATATCAGGAAAGGGTTGCTAATTCTTGTGAAAGATTTTGTTTTGCGGTGGTTTCAAACAGCGCAAAAAAATGATCGGTTTTGTATATCGGTTGCATATCAATGAAGTGTTGCAATACTTTTCTCCGGCCGGGTTTGTACAACACATCAGGAAAAATGCTGTACTCTTTTCTTACCTGTTTGCAATATTGCTGGTAGGTTTTCAAATCAGCGCCGAGTATAGAAAGATCAGCATCGGTGAAAAAAGCGGCGTCAATATTATTCCCGGGCTGATGGGTTTTTGTAGCCAGGATCATTTGCTCACATTCGTTGATAAATTCTTTTTGTACAGTTAATGCCTTTAATCTTTTCACCGCCAGCACAGCACTTTTTTCTTCGTTATCTTTTTTCACCGGGTTGTAAACAATATCATGATAATACAAAGCAAACAATACCCCATCCCAATTATTAATCAACCTGCTTGCAGCAGTAAGCTGAACAAGCAGGTTGGTTAAATGATCAAGATTATGGTAGTATCTTTTTGTTTGAGTATGGGCCGTTTCAATTTCTTTCCAGCAGTTATTGATCAATGCTTCATCAGCACTATAGCGGCTGCATAAATCAAGAAATGTTTGCTGTAGTAAACCGTATTTCAAACGAAAAATTATTTGAAGATGGTAGCAAAAAATGCTTTCATATCCTCCCAGCTTTTTTTATCAGCTGCCGCATTGTAAGCCACCGGTATATTGAATTTTTTACCTTTTTCTGTAGCTTGAGGATTAGTAAAAGCATGCAGGGCATCAGGATAAGAAATGAATTTGTAATCAACCTTTGCCGCATCCAGGTTTTCACGGAATTTTTTGATGTCATCTTCGCTCACCATTTTATCGGCTCCACCATTGCATACCAAAATCTTTGCTTTGGTAACGCCCGGTTCTGCAGGAACGCCGGCCAATCCTCCATGAAAACTTACCACGCCTTTAAAATCCATTCCCTGTTTGGCAGCATTCAATGCCATGGAACCGCCAAAGCAATAACCGATACAGGCCATCTGCGTTGCATCGGTTTGCTCATATTCTTTTAATTTGGCTACTGCCGCTTCTATCCTGCTTTTTGCCAACTGTGGATCTTTGTAAAACGGTGTTGCCAGTTCCTGCGCTTCGGCCGGAGTTGGGCCTTCCTTCCCTCCTCCATATAAATCAGCAGCAATGGCAATATACCCCAACGCAGCCAGTTTATCAGCACGCTCACGGGGGTAATCATTGTTGCCCCACCATTCGGGCAATACTACAATGGCCGGGCGTTTGCCTTTCTTTGCTTCGTCGTAGGCTATATACCCTTTTAATACAACGCCTTCGGCGGATTTATAGGTAACTTCTTCGCCTGTTACTGAAGTTTTTCTTCCCTGTGCGCTTACTAAACCAACAAGGGAAATCAATAGCATTGATGCTAATATTCTTTTCATAATTTTTATTTTAAGGTAGTTAACAATACAAGTTTATCACGCAAGTTGTTTTACAAAAGACAATTATTTTTTTGCCGAAAGTATCATATCACTGTAAGATAGCGACATAAAATCCTGTTGGCTGATATTAAAAAGTGCAGCATACATGTCACACTGTTGCTCCAGCGTTTCCTTGCTGATGCTTCCATCTTTATCAATCGCTTCTACCTCAATGAATGTTCCTAATTCTTTTACGGTATCAAAATGAAACTTTACATTCTCAATAAAATAGATTTTTCTTTTCTTATCAACTACTGTTTTTATTCCCAGTGCTTTGATGAGCACATCTTTTAAATTTTGATCGGGTTTATGCTGGTACAATAATACCTGTGATGATTTGCTGCCGGCGGTATTTTCCCTTTCGTAATGGATGAGGGCGTTTTCAATATTTCCTTCCCGTAATTTCATCCTGCCGTGCGGCACAGTAAAGTAGGTGTCAATTTGATGGTCTTCGCCAATAAATGTTGGATTGTGCAGCAGCAGGATATTTTCCGCAGCAGAAAGATTGCTGGTAGTTGCTTTGAATTCTATGTTGAGCGGCATTGTAAAAATTTAAGAGGGCAAAGTTGATCCTTTAATATGCAACAACAAAAATAGTTTGTGCCATTGATGTTATCTTATTGATAATTGCTGTAACCTCTTCTTCGTGTGCCAATAAATAATGAGTTCTGCTATCAATAAATTTAAGCACCAGCCCAGCCAGGCAATGATGCGGTAACGATCCATTGGCCCGATGGAAGTAAAAGCGGCAAACAATACTTTCCAAAACCTTAGCGACAAGGCGGATAATGTTAGTGCATAACTGCGTACCATAAATGCTTTATGCGCAACAAAATCTTTTTTAATTGCTTTGTACAAAGCGATGGCTGTAAACAGCATCCACAATACCGAGAGCAACACAAATGCAACCCTCGAGTAAAAACCACCGTTGGCATAAAAACTCATCACCAAACCTGCCGGGCCGGTGATGCATAAAATATTGATGACATAGGCATAACCCAACCGCCGGTGCAGCAAAGGTTTGGTACGCAGCAAATTTGTAGAGAATTGAGAGAAACCGGCCAATAGCGCAAATATGCTGCTGAACACGTGGATAAAAAAGGAGGTTTTCCAGATATTGATATCGATGTATTCCTGTTTTAACTGAAGAAAGGCAATATCCATTTTCAGTGGCGTGTACAGCAGGATGATCTTTAACATTAACCAACTGAAAAAAGCCAGTACCGACAACAAAATGATACGGGATATATTTTTGAATGTTGGCATCAAATGGTTAATTTGTACAAACAAAAGTAGCGGAAATGAATGGGTGAAAGATGGGGGGTTAAATATGAGATGTCTTTTCGTTACTTAAGAAATACTATGCAAATACGCCAGGAAAGAAAAAACGTAAAGAAGAGAAATAGAGCTTTGCGTCTTCGCTTTCTTTGTCTGCCCGAAAGGTTCATACTGGCGGAGATTTCATTCAGGCAGGTGTGGAAAAAGTTGTTACTGGAACAATACTAAGTATTCAATGTGCAACAGTTAAAATGAACGATCAACCTGGGCAGCACTCAAAAAGCCGACATGGAAAACTGAATTTGAACGGAGCGTCGCAACTGCTGTCGCCATAATAAACAACCGCTGATAAACAAAATATCATCTTATAAAAAATGAAACACCATAAAGCTTTTTATATATTACCACTTTTGCTGGTATTTTTTGCATGCCAGCCAAACAGCAACAATAGGGTGAGCGCTGCAGGTGAAGCAGAAAAAGCTTTGCCCTCCGTTGCACAAACTGCTAATTTAATTGGCTCGTATGTAGGAAGTTTTGGCGATAACAAGATCACTGTGCTGATAACCAAAGCTACCAAAAACAGTGTGGAAGGAAGATCGGTGGTGGGTGGCTTCGACCGGCCTTTCAGCGGCACCGTACAACAAACAGGTGCTATTTATAAAATTGTAGCAAAAGAACCCGGCGATGATAAGCATGATGGCACTTTTGATTTTTCGATAGACTTAAAAAAGCCGGATGTTGTAAAAGGTTCGTGGAACCCTTATAAACCTACTGACAAAATAAAAGGGAAGGAATATACATTGGAGCGCAGGTCTTTTGTGTACAATCCTGAAGCCGGAAGTTATGCAATGGCCTCTCAAAAATTATTAACAGATGACGACATAAACAATATGTCGAAAGATGAACTGGAATTTATGCGGAACGAGATCTTTGCCCGCCATGGTTATTGTTTTCAAAAGAAAGCGCTGCGGCAACAATTTGAAAATGAAGACTGGTATGTTCCTAATACAGCCAACATTACCAACCTGCTTACTGCTGTTGAAAAGAAAAATATTGCCCTGATAAAAAAGTATGAAAAATATGCCGAAGAATATGGCGATGAATTTGGCAGGTGATCATTGAAAAGTACCTTTGTTTTAAACCACAATCATACATCTCCTATGGAACTGGTAACAGTAAAAAGTTTTGATAATTATTTTTCTGCCAATATTTTATTAACCCGCCTGCAAGCGGATGGGGTTGAATGTTATTTAAAAGACGAGCATACTGTTACCATCGATCCGATGCTGAGCAACGCCATCGGTGGAATTAAGGTGGTAGTTAAAAAAGAAGATGAAGCCAAAGTGATCAAGCTTATTCGGGGTTATCATATTGAATATATGCTTTCGGCCACTTGTCCCGAGTGCGGCAGCAACAGTTTTGCCCATGTTGCCAAACCACATGTTGCCAACTATTTAACCGCCATACTCACCTGGTTTTTTTCAAGCTATGCTGTTGCCCCCGAATACATTTACCAATGTGGCAACTGCAATTATGAATGCGAAACGCTGCCCGACGAAGCCTTCAGCGCCGAATGGCGGACTTGATATTGATTGGCAGTTATGAATGCAGCCGTTAAAAAGACAAATAGCCCACGGATTATTCCGTGGGCTGTTGTTATAGATCGTAAGTGTACAATGGATCGATTGCGGAGCCGGCTTTCATTTCAAATACCGGGTTAATGATGCCATCTTTTAAACCATATACCCAACCATGCAGGTGGGGCAGCTCCCTATCTTTCCACGCCTTTTGTATAATAGACGTTTTGGCCAACCGTTGCACCTGCTCTACCACATTCAGTTCTGTCAGGCGGTCTGCACGCTTGTCCATATCAGTTATCCCATCAAGCTCTGTACTGTTCTGATGGTACACATCTTTGATATTTCTCAACCACATATTCAGCACCTGGTTAAAATCTGCATTGCCCATGGCTGCCCTTACGCCGCCGCAACCGTAATGTCCGCAAACAATTACATGCTTAACTTTTAAATGTACTACTGCGTATTCCAATACGCTCAACAGGTTTACATCGGTATGTATTACCAGGTTGGCAATGTTGCGGTGTACAAATATTTCTCCGGGTTGGGTGCCGGTAATTTCGTTGGCCGGTACACGGCTGTCGCTGCAACCGATCCATAAAAAATCCGGCGTTTGAATGGTAGCCAGGCGTTTAAAAAAACCGGGGTCGACCGTTACTTTTTCATGTGCCCACGATTTATTTTCGAGCAATAATTTTTCGTACGATTCCATAACTGGTTGTTTATTTAGAATTGATCAAATAATTTTCTTTCCCTCTTTGTTAATAAACATAAGCAATACGGGATCTTCATCTTTCTAACAAAAATCCCAATGAACTGTTAATTTATTTAACACGTCCTTTTTGTGGCAATTTAAAGGACGACAATATTATATCAAAAAAACAAGCAGTTACCAATGTTTTATCTGGCCGGAAAAATTTGCCGCCAATTCAGTATTGAAAATTAGTCTACAACATTGGTTGGATAGTTTGGTTAGCTATGTGGAAAACACTATTTTGCAGCGCATTCATGACAAAAAAAGCTACATCATATTCTACCTTTCAAAAGGCCGCTGCCGGCTTGCTGATGGTTGTATTGTGCTGGCTTACCATTAGTGGCCCATTTGTTAGGGCGGCCCAGCAGGAATTGGCTAAACACCAAAAAGCATTGGCCAAAGCTCTGGCCGGTTCATCGGATGAAAACAACGACAGCAACAGTAACAACAGCATAGAAGAAAAAGGGCCTAACACGGCTTCTTTTGCTGAAGAATTTTTACACGACCATCATTACAGCAATGATTGTTTTTTTACTGAGATTTCAACTTTCCACAAAACAGAGGATGCAGACTGTTATCATGCCTATCATGATGAGCTGCTGGTACCTCCCCCCAACGCAGCCTGATTTTACCCTGTGATATAATTGACTGAATCATCCCTGGATTTAGCCTTTCGTTTTGTCAACAACATTTAATTTATTCACCCCACGTTACCATTACCCATGGTACCAAGCTTAATTTTTATACAATGAAAAAGCACTCAAAAGAGTACCTCGAAAACCTTACGCCCCAGCAGGGATACGAACTGTTGGTAGAAGGAAACAAACGGTTTGTAAATAACCTCAACGACAACCATGATAACCTGGAAGTAATCAATCAAACAAGGGAAGGGCAATACCCATTTGCAGTAGTACTCAGTTGTATGGACTCCCGTACTTCTACTGAATTGATTTTTGACCAGGGCCTTGGCGACCTGTTCAGCATTAGGGTAGCAGGCAATATTGTAAACAACGATATACTTGCCAGCCTGGAATATGCGGTAAAATATGTAGGCTCCAAAGTATTGGTAGTATTGGGGCATACAGAATGCGGCGCCATCAAAAGCGCTAAAAATGGTGTAGCCGATGGGCATATTACCGGGTTGTTGAAACGCATACACCCGGCCATCAGCAAAGCCATGCTCTCTTCCGAAGATCAAAATTATTTGTTTAATGATGCAGTTGCTTATGCTAATGTAGAAAACAGCCTCGAAGAAATTTTAACTCAGAGTGTGATTGTAAAAGAAC
>CAXTPJ010000173.1:0-6485 GCA_964245855.1 uncultured Ferruginibacter sp.
GTACATTGTTTTCCCAGCAGCATTGATTTTGATCATTTTGCTGCAGCCAGGAATATGCTGCCTGAGCCAGCAGATCAACAATCCATACCACATCCACGCCTCGGCTTTTTTGGTGTGATAGATGAGCGCTTTGATATTGAATTGCTTCAACAGGCTGCAATAAAATTACCAGGTCATCATTTTGTAATGCTGGGCCCGGTAGTAAAAATAGATCCGGCTACTTTGCCTGTGGCTAACAATATTCATTACCTCGGAGGTAAAACTTATGAACAGTTGCCTGCTTACATCAGTGGTTGGGATATTGCACTTATTTTATTCGCACTGAATGAATCAACCAGGTTTATCAGTCCTACAAAAACACCTGAATACCTTTCTGCAGCCAAGCCGGTAATATCCACCGCAATAACCGATGTAATTAACCCTTACGGCACCGCAGGAGCGGTGCAGATAGTATATAATGCTGATGAATTTGTTGAAAAAGCCGGGTGGATTTTATCGGGCAATCAGCCGGAAAACTGGCTGGAAGCAGTAGACCAGATGCTTGCTACCAATTCATGGGATATTACCTGGAAAAAAATGAAAGCGCTGATCGATACCGCAATTGCTAAAACTAATTCTGTAACAAAGAAAACAACACTTCATGTTTGATTATTTAATCGTAGGCGCAGGCCTGGCGGGATCTGTATTGGCCGAAAGGCTGGCCAATGAATGCAATAAAAAAGTTTTAATTATTGATAAGCGTGACCATATTGCAGGCAACACGTATGATTTTTATAATAATGACGGCATATTGGTACATAAATACGGGCCGCATATATTTCATACCAATTCAGAAGATGTATTTAATTACCTCAGCCGCTTCACCAAGTGGAGAGGGTATGAGCATCATGTACTGGCAAGTGTTGACGGACAAATGGTACCGATCCCTATCAACCAGAATACCATTAATCAATTGTATGGTTTAAATCTTTCCAGTGAAGAAGTGCAGGATTTTTTCAACCGCAAAGCAGAAAAAAAGAGCGGAATTAAGACCTCTGAAGATGTAGTGGTAAATACGGTGGGAAGGGAATTGTATGAAAAATTTTTTAAAGGATATACCATTAAACAATGGGCCCTGGATCCTTCTGAACTGGATGCTTCGGTTACGGCAAGAGTACCTACCCGGACTAACAGGGATAACCGGTACTTTACAGATACTTACCAGGCAATGCCATTACATGGATACACCGCCATGTTTCAGAAAATGCTCGGGCATCCCAACATTAAGGTAATGCTGAATACAGATTATAAAGAAATCATGAAAGATATTCCTTATGAAAACCTAGTATTCACCGGGCCGATAGATGATTACTTTGATCACATTTATGGCAAGCTTCCATACCGCTCCATTGATTTCAAGTTTGTAACACATGACCAGGAAAATTACCAGGCAGTAGGCACTGTTAATTTCCCCAACACCCAAGAATATACCCGTATTACCGAGTTTAAACATTTAACCGGGCAGCAGCACAGAAAGACAACCATCGTTTATGAACACCCTAAAAAAGATGGTGATCCATATTACCCGATACCAAAAGCGGAAAATGCTGCATTATATAAAAAATACCAGTTACTGGCTTCTACACTGCAAAAAGTATATTTCACAGGAAGGCTGGGCACTTATAAGTATTATAATATGGACCAGGTAGTAGCACAATCGCTTGCACTATTTAAAAAAATAACTTCACAACAAGCAGATGGACATCTTAACGGACACAAGGTTGTACAAACAACCTGAACGCATGGCTGATATAACCCCTGCTCAAAATCCTTTCCGCTCTTTCTGGATGGGAGGATATGAATGTTGCGATATGCTCAACCGGTATGGGCAACGGGTTGATTTATTACGGCAATCTGGCCATGTACAACATATTCAACAGGATTATGAAGCATTGTCGCTTTTTAACATTGGAACGGTTAGGGAAGGCATTCAGTGGAGCAGGGTGGAAACTGCCCCGTATGTTTACGATTGGAGTTGTACTGATATCATCATTGATGCTGCAGAGAAAACAGGCATCCAGGTAATATGGGATATATGTCATTTTGGATTCCCGGATGACCTTACTCCTTTACACCCGATGTTTTATAACCGTTTTGTTGCTATATGCAAGGCCTTTGTAGTATACTACCGTCAACGTATACCCCATACCGAACTGATCATTACTCCAATTAATGAAGTGAGTTTTATCTCCTGGCTTGGCGGCGAAGTAGGCGCCACTTCACCGTATGCAAAGGCAAATGGATGGAATGTAAAATATAACCTGGTGAAAGCCTATATCGGGGCAATCAATGCTGTAAGAAGTGTAGATCCTTTCATTCGTATTCTGACAACTGAACCTTTGGTAAATATTATTCACTCAAGTTATGCATCGGAAGAAGATAAAAGAGCAGCGGCTATTGCGCATGAAGAGCAGTTCCAGGTAACAGACATGATAGCAGGGCTTATTTGCCCGGAGTTAGGTGGTTCACCAGGACACCTTGATATGGTCGGCTACAATTATTACTTCAATAACCAGTTTTGTCCTGCGCCATTTGAAATGCTTCATTGGCTGAATGCAGAATCGGATGACCGTTTTGTTCCACTCAGCCAATTACTTAATAAGGCCTATCATCGTTATAACCGGCCGATCGTTTTATCAGAAACAAGCCATCCTAAAGAAGACCGGCCGCTGTGGATAGAACACATCGGAGAAGAGTGCATGAAACTATTGATTAAAAATGTACCATTATGGGGAGTCTGCTGGTATCCGGTAATCGACCGGCCCGACTGGGATGAAACTGATTATTGGCACCAGTCCGGGATATGGGATGGCTCCTACGTTGAAGGGGAACCTTTAAAGAGAGAATTGCACCAGGACCTTGCTGCATCTTTTCGTAATACACAACAAATGCTCGCCGCATTTCAATAAAGAACCATATAAAATTTATCATTTAACAATTAAAAACAATAATCATCATGGCAACAAGTACAAAAAAAGCTGCGCCAAAAAAAGTAGCAGCGCCACCAGCCAAAAAAGCTGCAGCATCACCAGCTAAGAAAGCTGCACCAAAAAAATCAGCCGCAAGCAATGGCAGCACCGATTCAAGGTTACAGGAATTCTTTTACGATGAATTAAAAGACATTTACTGGGCTGAGAAACACCTGACCAAAACATTGCCGAAAATGGCGAAAGCCGCTACCTCACCGGAATTGAAAGATGCTTTTACAGAACACCTGGAAGTTACTAAAACCCATGTATCAAGACTTGAAGAAGTATTTGAAATGCTTGGTAAAAAAGCACAGGCAAAAAAATGCGAGGCAATGGAAGGCATAACGAAAGAAGGAGAAAGTATTATTGAAGATACAGAAGCGGGAACAGCTACAAGGGATGTAGGCTTGATCTTAGCCGGTCAAAAAGTGGAGCATTATGAAATTGCTACTTATGGGGGTTTAACTCAACTGGCGCATACGTTACAACTGGAAGACATTGCAGGCGTTTTGGAAACTACGCTGAATGAAGAAAAGGATGCTGATTCATCCCTATCTCAAATTGCTGAAAATAATATTAATTATAAAGCAAGCGAGGAAGAAGGTGACGGCGAAGAAGAGCAAGAAGAAGAATCGGAAGACGAAGCAGAGTAAAAATCAAAAGAGAGAAACGGTTAAAATCTGTTTCTCTCTTTCATAATTTTTATGTGATACCAATGTATAATAATTTCATACCTAAAGGGGGGAGATTTTCTTGCTTAGATCAACAGGCTGAGTTGCTGCTTTAATAATTCAATTTCCAACGGCTTCGAAAAATAGCCATCAGCACCACATTGCCTGGCTCTCTCTGCTATGTTTTCATTAGAAGATAATAACAAAATTGGTATAGCCTTAGTTTGGTCAACTGATTTAAGTTCACTGCATATTTCAGCACCGTCAACCCCATCCATGGTTATGTCAAGTAAAATTAAATCTGGTGTTTCCGTCCTGATGATGTCATGTAAATCTTTCCCGTTGTGAGAAAGTTTAACTACAAATCCTTCCTGCACTAACAGGCGTTTCATAAGGAACAATAGATCTTTGTCATCATCAACCAGTATTAAAGTCAGTTTCCCTATATTTATATTACCCATACATTCATTTTATATAGTAGGTAACCCAATAACAACGCCACCATTTGCTGTACCTGAATTTTGTCCAAATAAACCGGCAAGTTTTTTACAAAGAAAAATTGTATTGATTAAGTCGCATTTCTGCCTTTTCTCGATTAAGCATAATTCTCAAATACATCGGTCTTTTCCATTTTTACTGTTGGTTTTAGCCAGGTTTGGGTAGAATGTCAGTGTTAATTTCATTGTTTTTAATTTTGGTGAAACAATTTCTTGTAAATGGTGAAACATTAGTGAACCAAAATCCAACGAAAAACGAAATAGTGTGAGAGTAATCAAAACACAAAGCCCCGTAAACATTGAGTTTACAGGGCTTTTTAAGTAGTTTGAAACCTTATCTGTGACCGCGTTAGGATTCAAACCTAAAACCTTCTGATCCGTAGTCAGATGCTCTATTCAGTTGAGCTACGCAGCCAATCAATTTGAATCCGGATTGAAACCCGTTTCTGTAATTGGAGGGCAAAAATAGAGATTTATTTTATTCATCCCAACTCTTTGTGCATTTTTGCCAAATAAAGATTTGCATGAAGCTACAAATGAAGGCTATTGGCAAGGCGCACGAGCCTTTCGTAAAAGAGGGGGTGGAAATGTTTACAAAGCGCATTGGCAACTATTTTACGGCCGAATGGCAGGTTATTCCCATGCCCAAAAATGCCGGTGTGTTAAGTGAAAATGACCTCAAAAAAAAAGAAGGCGAACTGATCCTGCAAACCCTGCAAAAAGATGATTTTTTGGTATTGTTGGATGAAAGGGGCAAACAATTGACCAGTGAAGGGGTGGCACAGTTCATACAGGCCAGGGCGAATGAAAGCAGTAAAAATGTCGTCTTTTTAATCGGCGGTGCGTATGGCGTAAGTGAAGAGGTGATGAAAAGGGCCAATTACAAATGGAGTTTATCGCAACTGGTTTTTCCGCACCAGTTAGTGCGGCTTATTTTGGCAGAGCAATTGTACCGGGCGTGCAGCATAATCAAAAATGAAAAATACCATCATCCATAACAACCGAACATGAACATCAGTGTAACGCTTATCATCATCATTGTTACTTCCATTACTTCTTTTATCAGTTTCAGCAATGATGAATTAAAAAACAAACTCATCTTTTATCCGCCTGCGGTAAACAATCAAAATGAATGGTACCGGTTTTTTAGTTGTGGGTTGATCCATGCTGATATTCCTCATTTGATTTTTAATATGTATGCACTCTACATTTTTGGCGAAGGCCAACGGCATAGCGGCATTGAATATACTTTTATCGAAGTGTTTGGCGATAAAGGCAGGTTGGTGTATCTCTTAATGTATGTAGCGGCGCTGGCGGTTTGCCTTGTACCAACCTACAAACAAAATATCGATAATCATTATTACCGCAGCCTTGGCGCTTCGGGTGCTGTATCTGCTGTGGTGTTTGCTTCCATTTTATTCAGGCCTATGGCCGGCATGGGATTGATCTTTTTGCCCGTGTTTATTCCCGGTTTTTTATTTGGTGCTTTATACCTCGCCATTTCTTACTGGATGGATAAAAAAGGTGGCAGCAATATCAATCACTCCGCACATATTTGGGGGGCTTTATTCGGGTTGGTATTTGTCTTCTGTGCCTGCCGCCTGGTTAGTTACCCTGTGCTGGCCAATTTTATTGAGTCGGTTAGAAATATGCGTGGATCGGATCTTTTCAGGACTTATTAACTGATATCGTTACTATTTCTTTAGTGGTACTGTTAACTTTAAAACGGTTGTCGATACGCATGCCCACAACCCAGATAATTTTTTTATCCATTTCTATCACCCATGTATTTTCTTTCTGTGGCAATGATAATTTTTGATCGATAAAAAAGCGGCTCAACTTCTTTTTTTTCTGCATACCCAGCGGATAAAAGTAATCGCCGGTTTTCCATTTGCGGAGCAATAACGGGAATTGAATTCCGGCTGCATCCAGTTGGGCAATGTTGCTGTTAGTTTGTAATGTGAAATCTGCTATGGATGATTTTTCTATTTGTAAAGTATCGGATGCGAAAGATATGCTTGCATCTTTTGCTTCAATTAAAATGTTAGCAGCTTCAATATTTTGATTGGGTGTAATGATAAGCCATTGCCGGTTTTTAATGATACGATGTGTGGCTGATTGAATATACCTCCCTGTTTCGCTTTGTAATAAAGCAGTAGCTTCTGTCGATTGATGTGCTGAAAAATTGAATGCCTTTAATATTTCATACAGCACGGTGTTATATGCTGTTGTCTTCAATAATTTTAAGACTGGGATATGAAACTCATTGCCTTTTTGTTCCAGCAATTTTTTCTTTTGCTGTTCGATGG
>CAXTPJ010000174.1:0-6465 GCA_964245855.1 uncultured Ferruginibacter sp.
CCAGCACCGTAATAACCGGCAGCTTTTCTGATTGCCTGAACTCTTCTACCGATTTCCGGTTCAACTCCTCCATGCTTAATTTTCTCATGCCGATGCTCGCTTTTTAATTTGTTTGCAAAAGTAATTCACAGCAGTGAGAAAACTGTTTTTAAAGGAGTTAAAGCCCTTATTTTTGTGGCCACGGCCCCCTAAATCCCCCCACAGGGGGACTTTAACGGCATGAGTTTAAAAGATCGAGCATATTAATTTTTTAGTCGGGGAACAAGTAATAAAAATGATAAGTTCAATAAAGATATTCAGTACAAGTGAAATCATTTTTTCTTTTCCCCCAAAAAGAAAAAAATGACAGAACAAGTTCACAACGATGTTGACCATAGCTTATCTGTTTGTCACAAAATAATTACATTCAATTTTGCAGGTTTGTCTCATTGAAACCTGCACCTTAATTTATGGCCAAAGCGACCACTGAAACACCCTTCATGCAGCGACACAACGCTCTTAAAGCGAGGTATCCTGATGCAATTTTACTTTTTAGGGTGGGTGATTTTTACGAAACATTTGGACAGGATGCGGTGAATGCATCGGCGGTGCTGGGCATTACGCTGACCAAAAGAAACAACGGCGATGAAAATTCTTCCAAGCTGGCCGGGTTTCCGCACCATGCGCTGGATACTTACCTGCATAAACTGGTAAAAGCCGGTTACCGGGTAGCCATTTGCGATCAACTGGAAGACCCGAAACAGGCGAAGGGAATTGTGAAACGGGGCGTGACAGAACTGGTAACTCCCGGCGTGGCTACCAATGATAAATTGCTGGAGCATAACAGCAATAACTTTTTGGCGGCTTTGCATTTTGATGATAAAAAAATAGGGATCGCTTTTTTAGACATCAGCACCGGTGAGTTTTTTGTGGCCGAAGGCGATAAAGAATATGCGGATAAATTGCTGCAGAGCCTGCAACCGGCAGAAGTTGTTTTTCAACGCCAGCAGACCAAACATTTCAAGGAATATTTTGGCAGCAAATTTTTCACTTATACACTCGATGAATGGATTTTTGCGGAAGCATACGCCACTGAAAGTTTGTTGAAACATTTTGGCACACACAGCCTGAAAGGCTTTGGCATTGAGCACCTGGATGCAGCCATTGTTGCCGCCGGGGCGATACTGCATTATTTAAAAGACACCGAACATCCCAATCTCGGGCACATCAGCGCCATACAAAGAATTGACCGGGAAGAACATTTGTGGATGGACCGTTTTACCATTCGCAACCTTGAATTAATGGGCGGCGCTGAAGGCAGCAATACTTTATTAAAAGTGCTGGACAATACGGTTTCCCCAATGGGTGCCCGATTGCTGAAACGCTGGATGCTGATGCCTTTGAACGACCTTGTGAAGATCAATGAACGGCTGGATACCGTAGAGTTTTTGATTAAAGAAACAGATGTTCGGAATAAAGTTAGTCAGCACATAAAACAGGCCGGCGACATTGAACGTTTGGTAAGTAAAGTGCCGCTGAAAAAAGTGAACCCGAGGGAAGTGTTGCAGATCGCCAAAGGGTTGCAGCAGGTGGATGCCATTCAACAAATTTGCGGGTCGCTGAGCAATGATTATTTAAAAAGATTAGCCGATTCGCTGAACCCCTGCAAATACATTACCGACAAAATTTTTAAAGAAATTATTGAGAACCCGCCGGCGCTGGCCAACAAAGGCGGCATGATTGCAGCAGGCATTGATGCGGAACTGGACAACCTGAGAAAGATTGCCAACGGGGGAAAAGATTACCTGATTGAACTACAGCAAAAAGAAGCAGCCGCAACCGGTATTTCTTCGCTAAAGATCAGCTACAACAATGTGTTTGGTTATTACCTGGAAGTAACGAACCTGCACAAACCTAAAGTGCCGGAAAGCTGGATACGCAAGCAAACGCTGGCCAATGCAGAACGGTATATTACACCGGAACTGAAAGAATACGAAGAAAAAATACTGGGGGCTGAAGACAAGATTTTCCAGATAGAATTACAGTTGTTTGAAAAGCTACTCATCGAATTGCAGGATTATATTGCCCCGATGCAGGTAAACAGTCATGTTCTGGCGGTGCTGGATTGCCTGAGCTGTTTTGCGAATAATGCGTTGCAGTTGAAATATAAAAAACCGGTTGTGTCAGACAGTAACGTGATGGATGTAAAAGACAGTCGCCACCCGGTAATTGAACGCAATTTACCAAACGGAGAAACATATATTTCCAACGATATTTTTCTTGACCCCGCTGCGCAGCAGGTGATCATTTTAACCGGTCCGAACATGAGTGGGAAAAGCGCCATTCTCCGGCAGACGGCATTGATAACTTTGATGGCGCACATCGGCAGTTTTGTACCGGCTAGCGACGCAAAAATCCCTCTGACAGACAAGATTTTTACCCGGGTTGGCGCCAGCGATAATTTGAGCGGCGGCGAAAGCACGTTCATGGTGGAGATGAATGAAACCGCCAGCATCATCAATAATATTACCAGCCGCAGCCTGATTTTACTGGATGAAATTGGCCGGGGTACTTCTACTTACGATGGTATCAGTATTGCCTGGAGCATTGTAGAACACCTGCATCACAGCCATACACAACCGAAAACACTTTTTGCAACGCATTATCACGAATTAAACGAACTGGAGAATAAATTACCGAGGGTAAAGAATTACCACGTTACCAACAAAGAGGTTGGCAACAAGATCATCTTTCTCCGCAAACTGGCACCGGGCGGCAGTGTACACAGTTTTGGTATCCATGTGGCAAGAATGGCGGGCATGCCGCCAAGCCTGATTGACCGGGCCAACGAAATTCTATTGCAGTTGGAAGAAAGCCGGAACAATGGCACTAACGGTAACGCAGAGCCGCTGGATGAAACCATGAAAAAAATTGCGGCGCCAAAAGTGCAGCTCAGCATTTTTGATGCACATTCTGCTACGTTTGAAGAAATACGGGGATTGCTGGATGCTGTTGATATCAACCGGTTAACGCCGGTGGAAGCATTGTTGAAATTGCAGGAAATAAAGGGGAAAGTAAAGTAGAATTTTTGATGTATGATTTTTGATTTTTGATTTGATGAAGTTTTTGGGGTGTTGAGCTGGTTGCTCCCAAAAATAAAAGTTGATGGAATTTAGAATGTAGTAACCCCGTCAGCGGTTGAAAACCCTGACGAGGTTGGAGCAGGTATTGACACCATCAAATTTCAGAAATTTCACGCAAAGAAAATAAGAAGCAAAAACGCAAAGTAAAGATCCAGCTTCATTGATTTAATTTATTTTCGGCTTCAAGTAGAACGCACTTTAGAAACTTTAAAAAAAATCAAGTAATTCGTAAAAATTAGTTCAGCCAAATCCTATCCCTTATTCTCCACCCTCGCTCTGCCCAACCTGTCATTGATCGCCCTGCCAATGCCCTCATCCGGGAATACCTCAGCTAAAATCACTTCTACCTCCAGCGTATCAATTGCTCGCAACACCGCAAATAGTTTCTTGGCAGCGGTCGCCAAATCACCTTCCGGCGACAAAATAAACTGCTGGTCAACTCCTTCAAATGATTTGGTAAAACTGATGGTAGCGATTTTTTTACCGGCAAATTGCTTTTTCAGTTCATCAATATTTCCAATGTACAAAGGCGTATTCGGTGCATAATGCGATTTCAGCCGGCCAGAAGTTTCAGGATTTTTTTGTGGCGAAGTGGGCGCCGGCACTGCTTTTTCGTTTGTAACCGCTTCGATTTGTTCATTACTGATGCCGCCGGTCCGGTACAATAATACCTGTTCCTTATCATCAAAACCAATGATGGTTGATTCTAACCCAACATTGGCCGGGCCTCCATCTAAGATGTAGGGAATTTTACCCGACAAGCCTTCCATCACATGCGCCGCTGTTGTCGGACTGATATAACCAAATGGATTGGCACTGGGCGCTGCCAATGGAAAATCGATGGAGTTCAATAGGGAAAGTGTCAGCGGATGGTTGGGGATCCGGATGGCCACTCTATCGCTGCCGGCTGTAACCATATCCGGCACAACGGGTTTCTTTTTCAGCAAAAAAGTAAGCGGCCCCGGCGTAAATTTTTCTGCCAGCAGTTTCGCTCTGGCCGGGATATAATCAACGTATTTTTCCACCATATCCCAACTGCCCACATGAATGATCAGCGGATTAAAAGCCGGCCGGTTCTTCGCTTCATATACTTTTACTACAGCATCTTCATCCAGGGCATTGGCCGCTAAACCATACACTGTCTCCGTTGGAATGGCCACCACTTCGCCATCCATCAAAAATTGCCTTGCTGTCGCGGCATCCTTGCCAATGATTGTCTGCATAAAGTTTCAGTTACAAATATAGCCGCCAGGTTGTTTAATTACGTTCATTTTAAAAATCCTGCAGGCCGGGTTGTTAAAAAAGCCGCCGTTCATGCAACCTTCGGGTTAAATAAAGTATCATTGGTTAGATTTGCAGCAGATTATGATGTTAAAAAGATTTACACTTTCGATAATTATGTGCCTTTCGGGTGTGATGGCATGGGCCCAATGTGATCCAGGCCAATCTCCTACCTCCGCTTTCCCGGTTTGCGGAACGGCTGTTTTTCACCAGGATATTGTGGGTGCCTGTGGCGGCACACAAATTTATGCTCCTGCCTGTAACAATGATGGCATTACCCTCAGCGATGTAAACCCGTTCTGGTACAGTTTTACCTGTTTCCAATCCGGCACCATGGGGTTTTTGATTACCCCGGCTGATTTAAATGATGATTACGACTGGCAATTATTCGATATTACCGGCCGTGACCCTAACGACGTTTACCTGAATGATGCGTCGATTTTTGTTGCCTGTAACTGGTCTGGTGAAACCGGCGAAACCGGTGCTTCGGATGCAGGGACTTCCTTAACTGTTTGCGCCAGCAATGGCTCCGGCGTTCGTCCCAGGTTTAGTTCTAAACCCAATTTAATCCAGGGCCATCAATACATTTTAATGGTGAGCCATTTCACGGTTTCTTCTCAAAGTGGCTACGATCTTTCTTTTGGCAACGATGGCAGCACCGCCAATATCACCGATCCTACTCCGCCGGCATTGTCAGGAGCAAGGGCTATCTGCGATGGCACACAAATGACCATCAAATTAAACAAGAAAATGAAGTGCAACAGCCTCAATGCAGATGGCAGTGACTTCACCGTTACACCGGCCATTGCACCCATCATAGCTGCAACAGGCATCAATTGCAACAATGGCTTTGATATGGATTCTATCGTACTCACTTTGGCCGGGCCATTGCTACCGGGCAATTATACCATTGCTGTAAACCCTAACAATTTACTGGACAACTGCAATGTGCCAATACCGGCAGGTTCCAGTCTGCCGGTTGTGGTATACCCGTTGATCCCCACCCCAATGGACAGCATCACACCCATCCGCTGTTCACCAACAGAACTGCAACTGGTTTTCAGCAAACCGATGCTGTGCAGCTCTATTGCTGCAGACGGGAGTGATTTTGTGGTCACCCGTGGTGGCACAAATATCCCCGTGGCCAGTGCCGAAGGTGTTTGCAGCCCCGATGGTTTAACTTCTATTATAAAAGTAAAACTTGTAACCGCTATCCAGCAGGCAGGAACCTATCGCATTACTTTGCAAAATGGTTCCGATGGCAATACAGTACTGAACGAATGCGCCAAACAAACCAACGTTGGTTCTTTCCTCAATTTTGTGGGTTACGACACCGTAAATGCAGCCTTCACTTACACTATTCATTTGAGTTGCAAAAGCGATGTGATCGATTACACTCATCCCGGCGGCAACGGCGTCAATTACTGGAAATGGACTTTCGACAATAGCATCACAAGTAACAGAAAAGATACTTCCGTTACTTATCCTTATGCAGCGTTCGGAACAAAAACGGCTTCGTTGATAGTCAGCAATGGCGTATGTTCAGATTCGTCCAGCAATAGTTCCATCATTCTCGATAATACAGTGGAAGCGGCTTTTGAATCTACGGCAGTTGTTTGTCCTGGCGACCCTGCCTTATTTTTTGATAATAGCGTTAACCATCTCGTAAGATGGCAATGGGATTTTGGCAATGGCAGCACCAGCAACCAGCAGGTTCCCGGCGACCAGTTTTATCCATCCAATGATGACAACAGTATCCGGGATGTACCGGTGCGGTTGATCGTTACCAATAACATTGGCTGTTCTGATACGGCCATCAATACCATCCGTGTGGTGGGCAATTGTTATATCGCCGTTCCAAAAGCGTTTACTCCAAATGGTGATGGCCTCAATGATTATTTGTATCCAACCAACGCCTACAAAGCCAAAGATTTGTATTTTGCCGTGTACACCCGTGGCGGACAAAAAATATTTGAAACCCGTGATTGGACAAAAAAATGGGACGGTACATTCAACGGCAATCCAAGAGACCCGGGCACTTATGTATGGATATTGCAATACA
>CAXTPJ010000175.1:0-6458 GCA_964245855.1 uncultured Ferruginibacter sp.
AATATCCAATCCTTTGTGAGAAAACTCGTAATTATTATCGGTATAGTGAATGCCTTTTCTAACATTGATGCTCATACCGATGGAGTGTAAAATAAAATCCATGCTGCCGCCAAAATGTTCTTTTGCTTTAGCGATCAAATTGGTAACATCATCATTACTGCTAACATCACATGGAATAACCGGTGCGCTGATTGCTTCTGCCAGTTTATTTATTTCGCCCATGCGCATGGCAACCGGTGCGTTGGTCAATATTATCTGTGCACCTTCTTCATGGCAACGCAGCGCTGTTTTCCAGGCAATCGATTTTTCATCCAGTGCGCCGAATATAATCCCTTTCTTTCCTTTGAGTAAATTGTATGACATAGCTTGATTTTATTTGGCGGTAAAAGTAAGACAGTTAAGGGAATGAAAAAAGATGTTTGATGCGACAATGGATAATCAATGAAATGTTTTTCAGGTCAATAGAATGTAATACTGCATTATTTGATGTAGATAAACACTTAAAACTTTGCTGAAAACAACATCTTCCTTTTGCTTCAACAATTAAATTTGTTTAAATAATTTTTATGGGGTTAGTGTACGCAGATATAGAATTAATAAACGCAGTTGACTTTGAAAACGCCAGGCGAAATATTATCGGCGAAGATGAAATAAGAAAGATGCGTTTGAATTTGCTGGCAGACAGTGGTGCATACATGATGGCTATCAATGAAACCATCTAATCACAACTGGAGTTACCTTGCCTCGAAAAAAGAAAAGTGCAAATGGCAGAAAGCAGCGTGGTGGAATATGATGTTGTAGGCCCGATTCATGTACATTTTGCCAATCGTAAAGCTACCTGCAATGCATTTGTTTTGCCTGGTGATAGTGAACCTTTATTGGGTGCCATACCGATGGAAGAAATGGATGTATTGATCCATCCTTTACGACAGGAACTAATCGTAAACCCCGAACACCCAAACTATGCAGTCTTAAAGATGAAGTAATAATATAAAATGCCAATTCCTTTGCGTCTTAGGACCTTTACGGTTACAAGTCTATTTAATATCATACTCAAAAATAAACTCATTCAACTCAGGCAAAATTGCTTTTTCCCTTTTTGCTTCATATTCATACATCACCTGCCCAAGATGTTGTAAAAATGGTAAGCCGATCGTGTCGTAATCATATTTATCATCGTTCAAAATTCCATCGCTGTTACAATCGATTACCGCAGCTAAAAAGAACTCAATCTTTTTATCAAAATCAACAAAATAAGCCACATCCAGCAATTGTCCGTAGCCTTTGCCTGTAACATTAAAACTGCGGAGGCTCTTTTGTGATGAATCTTTTTTAGCGCCCTTCCATAAATATTTATTGTAAGAAGGGTAGAAGCGGCCTTCTTCATCGGCGTAAGGCGGATGGTTGCTTTCTGTGGGCAACTGGCTCATGTATTTTAATATAAATTTCCGGTCTTCTTCCGCAATATTGAACCGCTGTGCGGCTGTTACTTTGTTCGGAAATATCAAACTGATTAAAACAGTGTTCAATTCTTCAAGGCTCATCCTGTTGTAAGAAGAAAAATCCATCGGGCTATCAATGATCTTTTCTCCTGCATAATAACCTTTTCCCAATGAATCATTTCTAAGCGGAAACTTAGTTGTGTTATATTGTTGAGGTTGCTGGTAAATCAATTTCCCCCATGGCGATAAAAATTTGATCGGGTTGGTATGCCGGTTCTCTTCCTCGGAAACAGGCTGTGTAAGCCGTTGGATGATTGCAGCCTTGGGATACCCTTTTTTCCGCAACTGGTCATTGATGTATTGCTGGCCTGCGAACTCGTACAGTCGGTCATGGGCTGCGGCATCATTTATCAATAACATTCTTTTTAAATAATTGGCCAAGGTAGGCTTGCCATCAATGGTAGTAGGGTCGTTTAGAGCAGCAGTTTGTGTACCATAACTGTTCTCCGTAAGCATCGTGGAATTTTTATCGATGCCAGAGTTTTTTAATTCGGCCATTTTCTGCAATACCAATAAACTGATAGGCAGCGCTGTTGCCCCGGCCGGGTAGAAGTACTTTGTACTGTCAACATTAAAATAAAATGATTTCAATGCTGCAATCCCATTGGCACCCCGGTCTATTTTAGTATATATCCATTGCACATTCATCGCTTTGCGGTTAGCCAGTATGGAGTCGAAATATTGAGGATATTGCTGTAGCAGTTCTTCCAAAAAGGCATCCGTCTTACTGCTATCAATGGTTTTTTTATGAAGCGAATCGGTGTATGGACTATTCAATGTTTGTGAGGCTGCAAAATGGTTAATCAATTGAAAACCAATTATCAATAACAGGGTACAGCAATGATTTTTTCTTAATGCCATGAACAGGATTTGAGGGTGCAAAATGGCGAAAATTCTAAAATAAACAGCCCATAATCTTCAATGGGTTTTTCCCCTATCTTTGCAAACTTCTAAAAAATTAACAAAATAGCTACTAAAAAGCAACGATTATGAAACTGAAAGGTTTAGTGTGGTTCTTCGCCATTGCCCTTATTCTTATCTCTATTTGGGAACTGTCGTACACCTGGGTGGTACGCAGTTATGAAAACAAAGTGAAAGCGCAGGCTGAAACATTGGTTAAAAAACAGCCTGGTGCCCCCACTAAAGGCGATGATTACGATCTGCTTGTGAAGAACAAAATGCAGCACATTCTTGACAGTACCCGTGATAAAAGCATTTATCCTGTTGTTGGGACCAGCTACCAGAAATGTAAAGAAAATGAACTGAACCTTGGCCTCGACCTGCAGGGAGGTATGAGTGTAACAATGGATGTTAGCCTGGAAGGTTTGCTGAAATCAATGAGCAACAACCCGAAAGATGCGGCCTTAAATAAAGCCTTGAATACTGCCACTACTCAAAAATCAAACAGCAAAACAGACTATATTACTTTATTTACTACTGCCTATGCGCAGCAAAATCCCGGTATTAAATTATCAGGTATTTTTTCTGGTGCCAACAAACAAATTAAAGCGACTGATAGCGATGATGCGGCTGTTGAAAAATTACGTGCCAGCGCAAAAGCAGCTATCGGCGAAACCTATAAGATCCTATTGAAAAGGATTGATAAGTTTGGTGTAGCTCAGCCTAACATTAATTTAGATGAAGCAAAAGGGATTATACAGGTTGAACTGGCTGGTGTAACTGATAAAGAAAGGGTAAGGAAATTATTAACGGCAAGTGCCAACCTGCAATTTTGGGCGGTGTACAGCATTGCAGAAGTATCAACTTCTTACCAGGCTGCTGCTACCGGATTGGCTGATTATTTAAGCAGCGTAAATAAAGATACCAGCCTTCCCGACTCTACTAAAAAAGCGAAATACGGCAGTGCATTGGCAGAAGTATTGTCTCCACTCGATGGCCGCCAGGAAAAAATTGGATACGATAAGCAGTTCAGTTTTTTAACTGCTTCAAAAGATACCGCCAAATTGAATGAATACTGGAGGATGGATATTGTAAGAAACAGTTTTCCTGCTGATCTTAAATTATTGTATGGCGCTGAAGTAAAAGGAGAAAAAATCGCCAATAATTATTTCCCGGTTTATCTTGTAAAAACCTTGCCCGGCGGTGAAAAAGCACCAATGGATGGAGAAAGCGTAGAAGATGCCTTCCAGGGATTTGATGATAAAGGCGCTCCTTCCATCAAAATGAACATGACTTCTTTTGGTGCAAAAAAATGGGGCGATTTAACAAGGAATAATGTTGGCCGCCCCGTAGCCATTTCATTGGATGATGTGGTTTATTCTGCTCCAAATGTAATGGGTGCCATCGAAGGTGGACAAACGGAGATTTCCGGTAAATTCACTACCGAAGAAGCACAGGATCTTTCCAATACTTTAAAATCGGGTAAAACCAATGCTCCGGCAAAAATTGTGGCTGAGCAGATCGTAGGCCCAACTTTGGGTGAAGCCGCTGTGCATGGTGGTTTAATGTCTTTCGGTATTTCCTTCCTGGTAATCTTTGCCCTGATGCTGGTATATTACAATACCGGTGGTTGGGTAGCAAATATTTCATTGATCTTAAACCTGTTGTTTACCATCGGCGTATTAAGTGCGATGGGCTTTACGTTAACTGCTGCCGGTATCGCCGGTTTGGTGTTGACCATCGGTTTGGCAGTAGATACCAACGTAATTATTTTTGAAAGGATCAAAGAAGAATTAACAAAAGGAAAATCTTATCCACAGGCTGTAAATGATGGTTACAGGCGTTCAATGGCACCGGTTATTGATGCCCACGTTACTACTTTCTTAACTGCCGCTATTTTGTTTACATTTGGTTTGGGCCCGGTACTCGGGTTTGCTACTACGCAAATGCTGGGTATCGTGTTGTCTTTGTTTTGCGGTATCCTTGTTTCAAGGTTGATCACCGATTTCTGGACAAATAAAAACCGTCACTTTAATTATTTTACCGGTGTTTCTAAAAGCATTTTTAAACACGCCAGTTTTGAATTCATCAAATACAGGAAAGTAGCTTATGGTATTTCTGTTGTAGTATTATTATTGGGTGTTGGTTCTTTCTTCAATGGTTTTCATGAAGGCGTTGAATTTAAAGGTGGCCGTAGCTATACTGTAAAATTTGACCAGGGCGTTAAAAACGCTGATGTGCAGGATGACCTGAAAGCTGCATTTGGTGGTGATTTCCCCGTTATTAAAACAGTAGGGGATAACAAACATTTGAACATTACTACTTCTTACAAAAAAGGTGTTGATAATGCAGATGAAGATGTTCAGAAACAACTGTATGCTGGTTTGATAAAAGTACTGGGCAATATGAGTTATGAAGAGTTTGCGAAGAACAATATCCAGAGTTCCCAGACTGTTCAGCCTACTATTTCTGAAGATTTGAAAGCAGGTGCTGTTAAAGCAACCATCTTCTCTATCCTGATCATCTTCCTTTATATCCTGTTGCGTTTCCGTGACTGGAGGTATTCATTCGGTACTATTGTGGCGTTGCTGCATGACGTATTCATTACTTTGGCAGTATTCTCTTTCTTAAAAAATATCGTTCCATTCCCATTGGAAATCGATCAGCATTTTATCGCTGCAGTATTAACGGTAATTGGTTTCAGTATGAACGATACTGTAATTGTATTTGACCGTGTAAGGGAATACAGCAAAGGCTCTAAAGCAAGCGAAAAAGGCAACATCATCAACCGTGCTATCAATGATACATTGAGCAGGACGATCATGACTTCATTGACTGTATTCTTAACCATTTTGATCCTCTTCATCTTTGGTGGAGAAGTAACAAGAGGTTTTGCATTTGCAATGTTGATAGGTGTAATCACCGGTACATATTCATCTATTTTTGTAGCAGCACCAATTCTGGTTGATTTTGCAAAAGACAAACCATTGGGCGAAGCAGAAATTTATACTACAGATGCTAAAGAAATAGTCAAGCCTGTTGTAGCAGCTAAATAAGAATTTAATTTTTATAGAAGAAGAAAATCCGTCAGTATTTGCTGGCGGATTTTTTTTGGTTATTACCGCAGAGGCGCAAAGACGCAGATAAGAAATCTGTTTTTTACGTACAGGAATATCAGGACGATTATAGCATTCCAAAAATTAAAATTGCAACACAATTTATAATTGAAGACTCTTTACTTTCTCTCCGCGTCTCAGCGCCTCTGCGTCACCTGCATTTCACTACCTTTGCCCGCAAATGAAAAGAGCGCTGCTGCAACTGCACATAGCAGTCTTCCTTGCTGGTTTTACCGCCATCCTGGGCAAACTGATCGGTTTAAATGAAGGCTTGCTGGTTGGCTATCGGTTGTTGCTTACAGTGCTTACGTTAGGCCTTATTTTATACTTCAAAAAGCAAGTGGTAAAGCTTTCTCTAAAAGATGCACTGGAAATTTTTGCTGTAGGATTGATTGTTGCCATCCACTGGGTTTCATTTTATGGAAGTGTGAAGTATGGCAACGTTTCCATAGCAGTGGTTTGTATATCGGGCGCAGGCTTCTTTACTGCATTTTTTGACCCGCTGATTTCCCGCAGAAAGATCATTTTAATGGAAGTTTTATTGGGTACAGTTGCGTTGGCAGGTATCTACATCATTTTCGATTTTCATCCTCAATATAAATTGGGGATCATGTTTGGAGTTGTGTCTGCCATCGGTTGCTCTTTGTTTCCTATTTTCAATAAAAGATTGCTTGCTAAACACAGCCCCGAAATTTTAACCCTGTACGAAATGGGCGGCGGCCTGCTTTCCCTTTGCCTGCTTACTCCATTATACCTTATCTTCTTTCCGGCTGATTATTATTTGCCCACTTCTTTAGATTGGGTGTGGCTGGTAATATTGGCCTGGATCTGTACCATACTTTGTTTCGACCTGCAGTTAAAAGCACTGCAAAAACTGTCGCCCTTTACCAGCAACCTGGCGTATAACCTCGAGCCGGTGTATGGTATCATACTGGCTTTT
>CAXTPJ010000176.1:0-6443 GCA_964245855.1 uncultured Ferruginibacter sp.
TATGCGAATAAATTTGGCCGGTCTTTTTATGAAACAACGCAAGCCCCGGCCAGGTGGCCATCCAGGTTTCTTCTTTTGGCTGATCGGTAAAAAAATAATTACTCAGGTGAGGATTTAAGAAAGGCGCTGCCAGCAAATTCGGTAAAAACTTTTTCTCTTTTTCATTAAAATTGAACAGGCCATAATCACCCATTAAAAATTTGTTTCCGCTTGAGTCGGTGTAGCCATCAAATTTAAAAGTGTTTTTATTGAGTATTTTGTCGCTGCTGAGCAGGTTGAATTTGTTTTCCCGGATATTGAATTGTTCAATCTCAAAATTTATCAGCATCAGGCTGTTACTTTGTTTATTAAAGAACAGGTCGGCGCTGCGTGATGAAGAAAGGTAATTGGGGTTATTTATATCGTATGGATAATTGACCCAGCGGTTACCATCGTATCGTTGCAGGCCATTCGGAGTTAGTATCCAGATGTACCCTTTAGCATCTTGTACGATAGCCCTTACCTCCGTATGCAGCAGGCCATCCGATTGGGTAAGGTGATGAAAAATATAAGCAGGATTTTGCTGTGCAACAGCCAGTTTGAAGCAAAGCAATGGGTGCAAAATAAATATGAAGAGGGTCCTGCAGGGCATTCAGTAAAGCTAATTAAATTTAGTTTATAGCTGCCAGTGATCACATGCTGGTGTTTGATACTGGAAGGTGGTTTATTAAGGCCGCATTTATATTTCGTTTAATGCTGCTCATTACTCAGTAGTAACCTGTTTTTAGCAGGCTAAAGCCGATTGAAAAAATAACTGTCAACTGGTGCGGCGTACACCCGGCCTGCCATTCAGACGGGCCAATGAAGTTGCACAATGATCTGCTGCTGATTTAATAATTTTTTTATTCTATTTCAATCCGGAAAAAGCCATTTGTTACTTCCGTTGTTTTACTGCCGGTAAGGGTGCTGGCCATAAATTAAAAGTTGCTTCTACCCATTTGCCTTTTACGCTGGTGATATTGATCTCTCCTTTATCTCCATCCCAAATACCAGTGCCATCTTTTAAAAATAGATCGGCAACGTAACCTTGTTTGATGGTGATTTTTTTGCCTGCAATCATTTTCTGTTTGCTGAATGGAAAGCTGATGAATTCCTCATTAAAATGCCCGATGATCCTGCCTGTACTTTTTGTATGGTACATGAAATTGGCTTTCCATGGTTTGCCATTGATGGTGGCGGTCATCGTCCATCCGTTAGCGGTAGTATTAACCGCATCTGCATCACGGTGCTTACTAAGAACATCCATTGCTTTCTGCTGATCTTTCATTGCTTTGCTTTGCTGGCTTTTACAACTGGCAATCATCATCCAGCACAAAAAGGAGAAGTGATATTTTTTTCATGGCATTGTTTTTTAAAAAATAAATTTTAAAAAGCAGTGGTGGTGCTGTTTTTGTTAGTTAATTGCAACAAAGTTTCTTCCAATGCAGCAATTCTTTTTTCCTGTGTTTTGTTCAGCTCTTTTTCCTGTTGCAGCAGCCGATACAATTCCTGAGTAGCCGATATGTTGAGTGTTGTAAGCCCTTCATAATCTACTGTCCTGAAATCGTTCACTTCTTCTCCATACACAAATAATTGCTGCTGCGGAAGCGCTGTTGCTTTTATGATCACCTGGCTGGGAGAAGGGATAGCAACGATTGCATATTCTTTCAAACTGTTGTCTTCCTTCATCACCACCTGTAATTTTTTAGCTGTGCTACTGATGTGGTGGTTGCCCGGAAAGACAAGCAGGCAGCCGTTTTCAAGCTGTTCAATTTTATTGGTGAGCTGGTAAACATTCGGAATAAAATCCCGGTGCAGTGATACACTTTGTGGATATACTTTTTCTACCTGCTGGGCAATTACCTTTTTAGATTGTTTGCTGCCATTTTTAATTTTGTCTTTAAAAGTATAATCCGTTATCTCAATGGCATTGATTGTTTGAAGGTCTTTGGCTGCATCACTGATACCAATGATGTTTTTGATACGGGCATCAGAAAAAGCATCAAACTGCAACGACATAATATTGTTGGAAGCATAGATGGATACATTGGCATTACCATCTGTAGCGCCATAACCTGCTTCGGGGTCACCGCCGGAAAGGCCACCAAATCCTAATCCGTAGTAAGCAAAGCGGTTAAATGCTTCGGGGCTCAGCATACCTACAAATCCTTCCACATCCAGCGGTGCCTTTGGTGTGGTAGTGTTGATGCCCACTCTGCCAGTAGTTCCATAGCGTGGCAAAAAGGAAATATCTGTTGTAGATGCAACACTCATGATATTGCCCTATGCCATGCCGGCTCCGTTAGCGCCATTGCCAAAAGCAACATCATTGCCCGTAAAACCTGCTGGTGTGCCTATTTGAAGTTTATTACCCGGTGTAGTGGTATTAATGCCAACATTTCCGGTGCTGTTTTTTGGAAAGAAAGTCATGTCTGTGGTACTGGTAAATTGCGTAGCGCTGTTCTGCGAAATGGCCAGTGCATTGGTGCCGTTCCCGATAGCAATGTCATTGTTCCGGTAGTTGCTGCTGCCTACTGAACCAACCTGCAGCCTGTTTGCGGGATCTGCTACTTTAATGCCCACATTGCCATTGGCTGCCGGGATGGTAATGATGCTGGTGCTGCCGCTGTACAACTGCAGGTTAGTAGCCGAGAAAGTACCAAACCCTGCATAGCTGCCCGAAATATACGTTCCAAGCCTTTGGCCGGCAGTAGCAGTATGTGCAAAGCCGTAAGCGCCTTCTGCTGTTTGCACTGTTAGTTTTGCCAGGTTGGGTGTATTGTTATCACCCATTAAAATATCTCCGTTTGCAAGGATCGACATGCGGCCCGCATCATTGGTGATAAACCGGAAAGGATGATTACTTTGCGTGCCAATGGCAGCAGATGTACCGCCAATGCTTTCTTTTACAATGATAGAATCGGCGCCGCCGGTATGCAACCAGCCGGTTGAGTTAATTGCTGTTTGAATGCTAAGCCTTGCTGTGGGAGTATTGGTGCCGATGCCTACATTGCCACTGTTGCTGTTGTAAATATTGGTTCCACTGGTTGTCCAGTTATTGCTGCTGCCGCCGCTGCCTGATAATGCTGTCCATGTGCTGCCATTGTAGTAGTAATAACCCGGCGTGTAGTCTGTTTGATAGATGAGCAAACCTGTTGCCGGCGTTGCTACTGCGTTGCGCTGGGTTTGTGTTAACCTGGGTATTAATAAACCTTTGGAGGTGCTTTTTATATCCAATATGGCGCTGCTGTTGGCAGCGCTACCATCTGTATTAATGGCTACGCTTTGCGCCATGGTTGCTTTTGAAAAGGATACAAGGAGGATAAATGAAAAGATATTTTTCATGGTTGTAATGATTGAATAACATAAAAGTATTTTGTGGCGATTGTTGTAAAAAACCAGTTTGCGTAAGTGGTTGGGTAATTTTAGCAGAAGGGGAGAGTGTTGTAAAAATTCAACCGCAGCAAGGATTTGCTCTCTTTAGATTGATTACAGTACTCCAACCCCGCCGGTGGTTGATTAGGGCGTAGTTCATTTCAACCCAACTAATGTAATGTTTTTCTTTATCCAATAATCTGTAAAAACTCTTCCTTCTTTCTTCTTGATACATCTACAAAGCTCCCGGTTTGTAATTCTACCTGACCGC
Source organism: uncultured Ferruginibacter sp. (assembly GCA_964245855.1). Taxonomy (GTDB): domain Bacteria; phylum Bacteroidota; class Bacteroidia; order Chitinophagales; family Chitinophagaceae; genus Ferruginibacter. The sequence continues at coordinate 3,665 of CAXTPJ010000176.1, forward strand.
CATCGCCTTTAATGTAACGCTTGATGAATTGCAGGTTGATGATGTGGGAATTGTGAATGCGGAAAAAAATATCTGCGGGCAACAATTCTTCAAAATCTTTCAATGTTTTGGAAGCAGTGATCTTTGGATGATCGGAAAAATAAATGATGGTGTAATTGCTTTGAGCTTCGAGATGTACAATACTGCTGAGGTCAAAAAAGTGCAGGCCGTCCAATGCAGGGATGGCCAGTTTATTAAAATTCTTTTTCGGCTGCCGGATATTTTGTTGCATTAATTCAACCTGCTTTGAGAGGTTGTTATTATGGATGCTTTCAATTTTATTAACGGCTGTTTTTAATTCTTCAATGTCAACCGGTTTTAATAAATAATCGAACGCTGCATACTTAATGGCTTTGATGGCATACTGATCGTAAGCAGTTGTAAAGATGATATGAAAGTTTTTTTCTTTCAGTTCATTCAGCATCTCGAAGCCGCTCATCACTGGCATTTCAATGTCTAAGAATATCAATTGCGGGTGATGCCGTTGTATCAGTTCCAATGCTTCTTTACCATTGGCAGCTTCTGCTGCGATGTGCACATTGCTGCAGTACGTAGTTAACTTCTGGCGCAATGCCAGTCTGCCTTTTGGTTCATCGTCGATGATAATGGTGCTGATCATATCAGTTCGTTTTTAAGTACACTGTAATGCTTGTTCCGGTTGCTGTGTCTCCTTCATATAAATCGTTTATTGTGATGGAAGCAGTGTTTTCTTTATTAAATAATTTGATCCTGTCAATGCTCATTGCCATGCCGTACGATGATCCTTTTGTCTGCATGATATTGCCTGCTGCTTTTCTGCCGATACCACTGTCGTGTATGGTGTACCGGATATTGTCGCCTTCTTTTTTTATTTTGATATTCAATATGCCATCGTTGCCCGGCTTATTTCTCAAACCATGCAGAATGGCATTTTCAACAAAGGGTTGTACAATCAATGGCGGCACCTTGTAATCGCTGCTTAATAATTCATTGTCTACTTCAATGTTGCTGGTAAATTTGTTTTCGTGGCGCAATTCTTCCAGTTCAATATACAATTTCAATGTATCTACATCTTTACTGAGTAAAACTGTATTTTGTTTGCTGCTGTCTAAAATGTTGCGCAGCAGTTTGGCAAATTTGTTCAGGTATAAAGTGGCATTGTATTTATCATTGCTATGAATAAATGCATCAATACTGTTGATGCAGTTGAACATGAAATGAGGGTTCATTTGTGCTTTTAGGGCAGCCATTTCTGTTTCTGTAATTTTTTGTTTTGTGGCTGCCCGGTAATGAATATCATTGATCCTTTTTTTTATGATGGAAAAAACGATGGCAGCACCTAACAGTATCATTAAAAGTAAAAACCACCAGGTTTGCCACCAGGCCGGCGAAATGATGATGGTTAATTGTTTGATGCTGCTGCTCCATATCCCATTGCTGTTGCTGCTTTGTAAATTAAAAACATACCTGCCCGGTTTAAGCCCGGAGTAGTTGACAAGCGAACGGCTGCCGGCCATTACCCAGTCTGCATCTGCACCATCCAGTTTGTATTTGAATTGGCATTCCTCATGGTTGATGAAATTATTTACGCCATAATCAATGGTGATAAAATTTTGTGAATGAGACAGATTTACCTGGTTGATGTAATTGATGCCCTGTTCAAAATCAATTTCCCTGTTGGCAATTTTGATTGATTCTATTTGTGGCTGGGGGCTAAACTGGTCGATGGAAAAATTGGATGGATTAAAATAACTGATACCATTGATGCCACCGAAGTACAGGTTGCCGGCACTGTCTTTTTCAGCACAGGCGGTATTAAATTCATCTGCCTGTAAACCGGCAGAAGCTTTTACCTGTGTTATTTTATTGGTGTTGCTTTCAATCTTTATCAGGCCAACATTGCTGCCACACCAAAAATTTCCCTGCCGGTCTTTTTGAATGCTGTAGATCACTCCGCCTGGCAAACCATTGAAGGTAGAATAAGTTTTTACTATTTTATTATTGATGGGATCAAAAACAATGATGCCATTGGTAGTACCTGCCCATAAAATATTACCATCCAGGTACAAGGCGTTAACTGTTTTAGAAAATAGCGTTACTTCATTGAAGGTCTCCAAAGTGCCGCTGGCCAAATGTAGTTTTGCCAGGCTATTGCCCAGGCAGCCGATCCATATATTTCCATTGCCATCTTCTACTGCCTGTTGAATAACCAGGTTCAATGTTTTCCCTGCTGTATGATGGTATTGCAGCAGGTTGAATTTTTTGTTGCGAAGGTCAAAAACTACAGTTCCTCTGTGACTGCTGTATAAAAGGCTATCACAGTTTTTCAATTTGTAAACATATTGCCCGGCGGTAGAAACAACTATATTGCTATCGATGTAATGCGTAAATTTTTTGCCGGTTACATTGAAGTTGTATAAACCTGCCAGTGTTGCCAACCAAAGAGTATTGGTATCACTTGTTGTGATGCCATACACTGAATTGGCTGCAAGCGATGCAGTATTGGTGGCCATTTCGGTATTGCCATTCGCAACATTGTGTATCCGCAATCCTTCCAGTTGGGTGCCGGCATACAATAAATTACCGGTCGCCTTGTACATACATAGTATCATGTTGTGAGCAGCTTTGCCGTATTGCTGTTCACTTTTTTGTACAATGATAAAATCTTTTTTAGTGCTGTTGTTTACTGCGAAGCCACCGCCACTGCTGCCTGCCCACATATTTTGTTGCCTGTCTTTAAATAACGACAGCGTAAACATTT
>CAXTPJ010000177.1:0-6432 GCA_964245855.1 uncultured Ferruginibacter sp.
TATGAGTTATACCATTGAAGTGTACCGTGGCAATCAAAAAGCAGAACGGCATTTTGGTATTTATTCGTTGTATGTAATGTTTTACCCGCAGTTGGTAGCAGGACCCATTGAAAGGCCTCAAAATATCCTGCACCAGTTTTACGAAGTAAAAAAATTCAATTACGATGATATTTCTGCCGGTTTAAAATTGGTGTTGTGGGGCTTTTTTAAAAAGCTGGTAGTTGGAGACAGGTTGGGCATTTATGTTGATAAAGTATATGACCACCCGGATGTACACAGTGGCCCTACTTTATTGTTGGCCACCATATTTTTTGCCTTCCAGATCTATTGCGATTTTTCCGGTTGTTCTGACATTGCCATTGGTACGGCACGTGTGATGGGCTTTAAACTAATGACAAATTTTAAAAGCCCGTATCTCTCTAAAAGTATTTCGGAATTCTGGAGCCGCTGGCATATCTCTTTATCTTCCTGGTTTACCGATTACCTGTACATTCCTTTGGGTGGCAACCGGGTTTCTGTTCCACGGTGGTATTTTAACCTGATGTTCGTTTTTTTAATGAGCGGCTTATGGCATGGCGCCAGTTGGAGTTTCATCATCTGGGGCGGCATCAACGGTTTTTATTTAGTGTCTGCACTGGTAGTTAAAAAAATAAAATGGGCCAACCTGGATACATCGCCCAAGGCTAAATTTTTAAACGGTAAACTTTTCATCCAGGTCGTCATGACCTTTGTGCTGATCTGTTTTGCATGGATATTTTTCAGGGCAAGAACTGCGGCGGATGCCTTTTACATCATTAAAAAGATTGGGGCATTAAAAGGCAGTTTGTTCGTACCGGAATCGTACATGATCGTTTATCCTTTGATGGGTATTGCGCTTCTATTGGCGGCAGAAATAATTGATCATTATAAAAAAACGCAGCTAACTTTTTTCCATCACCGGAATATAGCGGTGCGCTATTCGGCTTATTTATTTATCACCATGATGATATTGTTGTTTGGTGTGTTCGATGGTGGCCAGTTCATTTATTTTCAATTTTAAAGATGAATGTAAAGCAACCTAAAGATGCCATGAAAAACTACATTTGAACGGAGCGTCGCCAATGCCGGTGCAATGAAAAACAACTGTTGGTAAACAACTATTTTATTTAATACTTTACAATGCTTAAAAAAGTTATCATAAGGCTGTCTGTATTTTTTGCTTTGCTGATCATACTCGATATAGCAATTGGCAGCGTGATAAGAAATATCTATTTTAAACAAACGCATGGCGGCAGTTACCGGGTAACGTATGTGCTGGAAAAAGGAACGCCGGATGTTATGATATTGGGATCTTCAAAAGCAAGCCACCATTATATTCCATCGATTATACAAGACAGCCTGAAACTAACCTGCTACAATGGTGGAAGAGATGGCAGTTTTATTTCTTATGCCAATGCCGCTGTGAACAGCATTTTGAAAAGATACCAACCAAAGGTTATTATTTTAGATGTGCTGGATGATGAATTTGAAGCCAGGTCGTACAATATACCAGACCGGCTTTCTGCCTTATTGCCTTACTACAGAACGCATCCTGAAATAAGGGATATTGTAGACATGAAAAGCCCTTTTGAAAAGTATAAATTATTATCGAACCTGTACACGTTTAATACCCTGTTGATGCCTGCGATAACCGGTGCAACAGATTTTAAAAACAAGAAAGATGCAGAAGATAAAATGCTGGGCTATATTCCCTGGAAAGAAAGCTACCAAGGCAACATCAGCCTGGTGGATAGCCACAATGAAAAATTAGACAGCAACAAGATAAAAGGATTGGCCAACATCATCGCCGCCTGCAATGAAAAGAAAGTAAAGCTGGTAGTTGTTGTTTCACCGACTTATAAAAAATTTGATCAAAACTACAACCCCACCGTTGCATTGATACAGCAGATGGCAGACAGCAGCAAAACTCCTTTTTGGAATTACCTGCAGGATACCACTTATTTAAACCACAAAGAACTGTTCCTCGATATCCGCCACATGAACAATGGTGGTGCTACCATTTTTACGGAAGACATTCTACGCAGATTGAAAGCGTTGCAATGATCATGTAATGTTTTACATTTTCCATCCTTAAGCATACCTGTTTACAGTTTGGCAGTATGCGTTGTTATGTATTACTCACGCTGAAGCATATCCCAAATGTTGCTCAATTTTGTTTCCGCAATCCCCGCATTTATTGTTGCAACAACGTTTACCGTTAAAATAATCACGGAAAAATAAATTATGGATTGCGGTCAAAAGGAGTAATTTTAACTCCTTAAATTAAAATATAAAAACATGAAACGTTCAGGCATTATCATTTTGGCAATAGTTGCTGTAGTTGTTATTTGGGCTATAACTGCCCGTAATGGAATGGCAAGTGCGGAAGTTGATGTAAAAGGAAAATGGGGACAGGTGCAAACACAATATAATCGTAAAGCAAAACTATATGAAAACCTTGTAAGCACAGTAAGAGGTGCTGCCAAAAATGAAGATACCACGCTTATTAAAATTGTACAAATGCGCTCCCGTGTGCCTAACATTTCTCCATCCTCTACCCCAGAACAGGTTGCTGAAGCTGATAAACAACTCAATTCAATAGGAAGGGCAGCTCTTAATATTAATGTAGAGGCTTATCCAACATTACAGGCAACAGGATTATATAAAGACTTGTCAGCCCAAATTGAAGGAACAGAAAATCGTGTTACTGTAGCATTAGGAGATTGGAATACTGCTGTTACTGACTTTAATAACAGGGTTGTAAGATTCCCTAATAATATATTCGCAGGATTGTTTGGCTATAAACAAAAAGCAAATTATGAAGCCCCTGCCGGTTCGGAAGATACCAAAATTGATATCGACAAATAGTTCAACTAATTTATTGTGAGCATATTTTCCCTTTTAAAAAAGAGGCCGCATAATTTTTTTTCTGCTGCTGATAACAGCCAGATTGTGGAAGCGATACGCCAGGCAGAACAACAAACAAGTGGAGAAATAAGGATTTTTGTTGAAAGCAAAAACCCATTTGTTGATCCTGTAGACAGGGCAAAGGAAATTTTCTTTCAACTTAAAATGGAGCATACGGAAAACCGCAATGCTGTGCTCTTGTATATTGCGATGGATCATAAAGAACTTGCTTTGTTTGCTGATGAAGGTATTTATAAGGCAACAGGTAAAACCTACTGGGATGATGCGGTAAAAAAGATGCTGTCGAATTTTACAAAAGAAAATATCAGTAACAGTATTGAACAATGTGTTTTGCAAATTGGTCAAACCTTAAAAGAAAAATTTCCATACAATTCAGCAACGGATAAAAACGAATTGCCGGACGAAATTGTGTTTGGTAAATAACATTTGGCTCATCTTTAGAAGCGATCATCAATGAAAAAGCTGCTGCAATTATTCCTCTTTTTATTTATACAGGCATTTGCTTTTTCGCAGTCTTCTTTTGATGCGAAATCATTACTTACTCCACGCACCGGTAAACAGAAACTGGTTAATGATTTTGCAGGTGTTTTATCTGTTGATCAACAGCAGGTATTGGAAAATAAACTGGTACAATTTGACGACAGCACTTCTACACAAATAGCAGTTGTTATTGTTCCTGATTTGGGTGACTATGACATTTCAGATTATGCCGTCAAATTAGGAAGGGCCTGGGGAGTTGGTGGCAAAGAGTTCAGTAATGGCGTGGTGCTCATTATTTCAAAATCTGACAGAAAGTTAAACATTTCTACCGGGTATGGAACAGAGGGCGCTTTACCTGATGTTACCTGCAATCATATTATCAATGAAGAAATTGTTCCAGCTTTCAAAGGCAACAATTTTTATGGCGGTATAGATGCCGGAACTGATGCTATTATTAAAGCATTAAAAGGCGAATACAAAGCTCCTGAAGGTTACAACAAGCGCTCTAAGAAAGGCACGCCTTTTTCCAGTATTATATTCATGATTATTGTCATCATTATTTTGCTGTCCATTTTTGGCAGAGGCGGTGGCCGTGGCGGTTCTTTTATGAGCCGTCGTGGCTTTGGGCCAATCTTTTTCCCGGGAGGCGGTGGCGGCTGGGGCGGTGGTGGTTCTTCCGGTGGTGGTGGCGGTTTTGGTGGTTTTGGTGGCGGTAGTTTTGGCGGTGGTGGCAGCAGTGGGAGTTGGTAAAAAACTTTAGACAATCTTTCTTAAGCCCTACCATATTGAGGGCTTTTTACTTTAATGATGGATTTTTTAAACTAACCCAGCTCTATAGTATTTATACTACAAAAAGCAGCGATCAAATTCTATTCAGCATGGCGTAGCGGTAATATACCTTTGTACTCTATCCAATTGGACTGTTATTGTAAAAACAAAAACTTTAAGGAATCCACGGCTAACTGCTGTGGATTTTTTCTTTTTTAGCCCTTTTGAGATTGTTTAGGAATTAATGTGTTGCCAATAGTTAGCAGCGTTTTGTTTAGCATGTTTAGAAGTTTAGTGAGGAAGGATCAACGAAGACTATGAAATAAAGGAGCCGGAGCAACTGCTAATAATATAATTTTATTTAAAAAGTGATCCGCCTGGATACAATTTGAAACTAAGCCTTCGCAAGTCAAAGCCATAATTAAAAAATTTGTTTAAAGTCACGCAGATTATGTAGACAATATAAATATTAGTAATCCAATGTCGTTTACTAACAACTTTTTTCCACGCTCGCCTGAATGAAATTCCCCCCAGAATGAATCTTTCGGGCTGGCTTTCGGGCAGGCAAAGAATGCAAAGACGCAACGTTCTGTTTGTAATCTTTGAATTTTTTCTTTCCTGGCGCCTTCATGATTTTCCCTCATTGAAAAGTGATCCGTTAAAGTGCTTTCGATTGACTTACAAAGAAATTTCTCCTCATAACCATATTGTCAATATATTATTTACAATGTTTACACTATTATTTACAACCAACATTCTTCCGTCTGCATATTATCAACCTATTTTTGTTTCACTGATTTCAATGTATCCAAAGAACAAAAAAGGTTCCTCCTACGGATTTGATTCAGAAAATACATATATCATTCATTAAATCAAAAAAAATGAAAAAAGTAATTTATGCGCTGGTTTTACTTTTGGTTGTAGTAAGTGGATTGGTATTTGCCAATCGTACAATCAAAAAAGAAACGCCTAAAAAATCAACCCAAAGCCCAACTGCTGCTGCCGATTGTAACGCCGACTTGAAAAAATGGGAGGCTAGCCCCGAAGGTGTAAAGTTTAAAAAATGGGAAGCGTCACCGGAAGGTAACAAAGTACTTGCCGGTATTGCTAAAATAAATAAGCAGGTAAGTGATTCCAGCAATATGGATGCTGTTGTAACTTCTCTTTCTCTTCCGGCAGGTTCACGATTAGGTTTTGGAGTAATGGTCAAAATTAATGGTGATGACTACATTCTCAGTTTTGGAGTGGAAAATTCTAATGAATTTCAACAATTGCATAGCCTGAAGGTTAATGACAAAATCATTATAAAAAGCCGTTTTGTTTCATACGCACCCAAGTATTCATATCCAATTGTTCGGGGCGACTATGTGGAGCAGGATAGTAAAATAATTTACAAACGTGCGCCCAGCAAAGGCGGTTGCTAATTAAATAATTTTGAAATACGCACACGTTTATATTTTGTTTTTACAATTTTTTCAGAAGACAAAACAAGCACCCTTCTGAAAAAAACTGCTGCCAAAATAATTTCCTTCTTTTTTTAAAATCAATTACCGGTTAAGGATGTTACCGTAATCCGCTACCACCCTTAACCGGTTTGTTATATAAAACCCTTTCGATCTTACCGATTTTTTTCATGGTATTTTCGAGGCTTTTTTGATACTGATGGTTTTTAATTATGTATTCAAAAGCTCCTTCATTTAAAGAGAGTAGTGACTCAATGATGCCGCTTGGGCCAGTGATAAAAATGATGTATGCTTGCGGGATTACTTTTTTTACAGCACTCAATATCTTTAAACCCTGCTGCGGTTTTAAACGGTAATCAAGAAAAATGGCTACCGGCTTTTCTTCCAGCCGGTTTACGCAGGAAGCAATGTTATCAAACAGGTGTACATCGGTGCAGCCCATATTACGAAAGTGCTGCTCATGCATGGCCAGACTAAACAGGTCCTCATCTACCAAAAAAACTTTAAACGGAAAACTTCCTGCCATCATAAATTATTTTCCTGCCATCTTCCAGTAATATGCCAAAACCAGAAGTAGCTACAGGCTTGTGTTTCAGGTGCGGAACAGTAATTTGCTTTCCAAAAAACAAGCAGATTTTCCATAATCCGGAAAATCAATACCGGCTTTTTTTATCGGCAATCTCTTTTTGAAGGATGGCATTTACATCGGTAGTAGCGCCTGATAAAAGAAAGATCCTGGTGCCGAATTCCCTTGCATATACATTCTCAATTCTAC
>CAXTPJ010000178.1:0-6402 GCA_964245855.1 uncultured Ferruginibacter sp.
GCACAATATTGGTCCAAAATATCCCAACCATCACCGGAAAAATAACCAGCGCCCCCAATGCCCTCGTCTTTGGAATAATGATGAGTATGCCGCCAATAATTTCAGCCCATCCTACCAGCGGCATCAGCCATCCTATTTCCATGAATGCACTAAATGCCTTCATCATTTTTTCGGGCAAATTATCCGGCACAGGCATATAATTGAAAAACTTGTTGAGGCCGGCATTGATAAAAAACAATCCAAATATCAACGATACAACAAACAGGATTTTTGTTTTGATGGAACTTTTCATGGCAAAGTGGTTTTAAAATTTTCAATATGATTACTCAGTTGAAAATAATAAATATTCCTGAGTTTATGGTGAACCCGTTTTTTTGCCTGAGCATCCGGTAATAACAAATAATATTCTTTTGTTCATTCAGTTTCAGCCTACAGTGAATAAAAAACTATGAGCTAGCAAATATTCAATAGTAGCACATCGCATGAATATTTTTGCCGGTTACTTTCCTTGCAATGAAACGAATGATAATAAGCAATCCAATACCTTATAGTTTAATAAATTTTTGCTGTTGAATTCCTTTTGAACTTTGTGCAACTAAATAATATACTCCCGGCGTTAAAGTGTGTACATCAATGGCAATGCTGTTTATAGCACCGGTAAATCCATTTACTTTTTTAATGATGCTGCCCTTGGTATCTGCAATTTGAAGAGCAGTATACATGCCCTGGGCCGGAAGTACAACATGTAATTCATCCTTTACCGGGTTTGGATAAATACTGATTACCGGTGAACCGGACTTACCTGTAAACTTTAAAATAGTACTGTAATTAAAACCCTCTGCCCTGTCCATCATTTTTAAGCGATAAAAGCAGGTACCGGTTAAAGAAAAGGTATCACGAAATTGATACCTGGAATGATTTCCAAGTGCAACTGTACCGATGCTATTGAAACGAATTCCATCAATACTTTTTTCAACGATGTAGCGGTCAATGTTTTGCTGCTCGCCGGCCTCCCAAAACAGGTTGGTGCCGTTGCTTCGTTGTGAGCCATAAAACCTTCGCAGGCTAACCGGCAAAGTACTGCCAACAGTGATATAAGCTTTTACCGTACCGGTTGTGGGGCCGCCATTTAAAGCCGCATAACCGGCGCTGTAAAGACGGTTCTGCCCCCAGGCAAGAGAGAAATCCAGGTTATTGCCGGTGGTTCCGGCAATAGCGGTAACAAAAATGCCGCCCGGGCCAAAACTCTCATCTGTACTGCCATCCGGATGGTACCGCACCAATATTAGTTTATGACTATTGTTATAGTTCCAACTGCTGCAAGTGGTTATCATCCCATTCACATCAACTATCACATCCTGAAACATGGTCCTGGCTGGATCATTGATCATATTTGTAGACACCCCGTTCTCCCCGAAGCCGGTATCTGAACTTCCATCAGCATTTAATCTTACCAACACACCCTTTGCCGTTAAAAAACCGGTTTCAATTAAACTGCCCGTAGTAACATAACCGCACCCGATGATTTTGTTATCAGGCTGTATGATTATCTTAACAGACTGCTCGCTAACATTGTGAATATCTACAATGCGGATGCCATTGGTACCAAAACTACTGTCGATGCTACCATTGTTATGCAGCCGCATAAAAGCGAAACTGCCGGTATTGTCTGACCATGGATCAATTGACCCGAACAATACAATTTTACCATCTGCGGTAAAAGCCACATTACTGCTTCGGTTATTACAACCGGGTGCAGGCGATACCATTGCTACACCGGCATTGCCAAAACTATAATCGATACTGCCATCTGCATTGTGCCTTGACAGGTAAAACTCCTGGCAGTTGGTATTAAAATAACTGCTTACTACTATTTTTCCGTCCGGCTGTACCAGCACGCCCCTTAGTTCTCCGGCATTATCGGGGGTATAAGTATTGGTAACTATACCGGTTCCATTAAAACTACTGTCTAATGTGCCATTAGTATTGTAGCGCAATAAAATGTATATAGAGCCTTCAAAAGCTGGTTGCTGGGTGCAGGCAGCAATTATTTTGTTATCTGCTGTCAGTGCCATCGATGTAATTTCCAGGTCAACAATATCTGCAATGGGAAAGGGGGTTGTGAAAGAAGTATAACCAATGGATGCAAAACTGCTATCGGGCAAACCGTTTGCCAGAAACCTCGCTATAAACGGCATGGGCGTACCACCCGGCCGAACGGTACCCCCGCAAACTATTTTACCATCAGGCTGCACAAGCACTTTATGAAATGCATTGCTTGGCTGGTTTCGTTGTATGGCATAGCCTGTATGATTAAAAAAAACATCGTATGCAAAAGGTTGTGCCTGTGCATGCCATGAACAGCATACCACAGTTAATACAAGTGAAAATTTTTGCATGGTAGTTTATAAATTAGTTTTTTTTATGCTGACATTCAAAACATAATTGAATGTGAAAAGCATAGTATATACACAGCACTTCAGTTGAAACCACTGTTAAATAACTGCACCCGTTGTGGTTATCTGTATTGGCACTTGGTAATGGCTTTGTTACACTTTCAGGGAAGGCGATCTGTAGAATTAGATTTCAGTAAAATAATAACACTTGAAGCCTTTGCTTTCTACTCTTTATCAATACATAGAAAGAAAAAGTTGTGTAGTATTATTTTGTGAATGTTAAATTAACCAATTGCACAATCCACGACTAACGGTATTTTGTATCCGCAATATTAAAGTCATAAGTGCAATGTTTCAGGCAATAGGTGTAATTGACAACAGGTATCCTGATGACGAAATATTTACACCAGGATATTGAACTGCCTTCCAATAAGAAACCTTCAACATTTTGGAAGATTAATGAGAGATTTTGTACAGGATTGGAATATGTTATGTTATTAGCTTAGTACACAATCTTTACTATTCAAATAAGAAAAACATCTGCTAAGTTCTATTTGATAGATTGCAAATAATTAGAAAAACCTGTACTCATATAAAAATATTAACCGGTAAAATTTTGAGGCAAAAGAATAATTCACCAAATAACAAAGCCCCTCTTTTGGGAGGGGCTTTGTGCCCAGGACTGGATTCGAACCAGCACATCCTTGCGAACGCTGCGACCTGAACACAGTGCGTCTACCAATTTCGCCACCTGGGCAGGTGTTCATTTTCAGGACGGCGAAGATAAAGTTTTTTTCTGCACAAAAAAATCAGGTTGTCATCTTTTTCAAAAGAATCGGTATGGGCAGTACATACCCGCTTTTCAAACCCTAACTATATTAGCAGGTTTTACAAACGGATCCAGCACCGATCATGAAAACAAAGTTGCTGCTCAGGATCAACCAGTACAAGAATAAAACATGACAAAGCTGGCATTGCTTATATTCTTTCTTCCGTAACAGCAGGGCAAACAAAACTGCATATTGGCGCACACAAAGCCGGCTATCTTCAAAAAAACTATTGCAATAACTTCATCCATGAATAACCCTAAACAACCAAACCCGCTAAACTTCTAAACCTATTTTACACCGATACATTAAAATCACGCAGGGCATCGTTCAAACTTGTTTTTAAATCTGTGCTTGGCTTGCGCTGCCCAATGATCAAAGCACAACTAACGCTGTACTCCCCTGCCGGGAATTTTTTAACGTAACTGCCCGGTATTACCACGCTCCTTGCCGGCACCCTCCCTTTGTATTCAACCGGTTCTGATCCACTCACATCAATGATCTTGGTCGATTGGGTTAATACCACGTTGGCACCCAATACTGCTTCCTTTTCTACTTTTACACCTTCCACCACAATGCAGCGGCTTCCAATAAAACAACCATCTTCAATGATCACTGGCGAAGCCTGCAATGGTTCCAGTACACCGCCAATACCCACGCCGCCACTCAGGTGCACCCCTTTGCCAATCTGGGCACAACTGCCTACCGTTGCCCAGGTATCAACCATGGTACCTTCATCTACATAAGCGCCAATGTTTACATACGATGGCATCAGTACTACATTTTTTGCCAGGTAAGCGCCATACCTTGCCACTGCATGCGGTACCGCCCTTACTCCCAGTGACGCATAATCGCTTTTCAGTTTCATTTTATCATAAAATTCAAACGGCGGCAAAGTGAAAGTCTGCATTTTCTGAATGCCGAAATACATGAGGATGGCCTGCTTTACCCATTCATTTACCTGCCAGCCATCTTCAACTGGTTCGGCTGTTCGCAGCCTGCCTTTGTCAATGTCTTCAATAACTAACCTTACTGCTTCGCTGTAAGTTTCTTCGCCGAGTAATTCCCTGTTACCCCAGGCTTTTTCTATTAATGGTTGAAATGAATCTGGCATGATGCTGAAGTCTATTTTTTGTTTTGTAAAAGATATAATTTGCTGTATTTCAAAAATGTTTCTACCGATAATGATGGCCATTATACACCGGGAATACCATTTAAAAAGCCCCGTCTAAAAAAAGCCGTTCATAAATGTTAGCCAGGGGCTGAAAATAATTTTACTAATGTGTGCCTGTTTGCCTTGTTCAAAATAAGCTGTGCACTTAACGAAGCATATTGATTAATGGTGCTGGTAAATTCCTGCAACGAATCTTTGCTATATATAAAATCGCCGGCCAAAGTATGTAAGGTTGAACCCTTTGGTACATCCAGCGTTTCATGCCCTTTTCCCGGCGAACATCTGATCACTGCACTGTTATACGATCGCAAAATATATTCAGGATAAGTGAGCCCGTGTTTTAAAGTGTAACCAAAAAAAATATTCAGCCGGTTCATTTTATTAATGCCCGACATAGTTGATTTTTTTGCCGGCAAAATGGATGACTGCAATAAAGGAGATAAACATTCATCAGCATCCAGGTTCAAAATAAATTGATGGCTTGCTTTTACAACTGTATCATTCTTTTGTTGCCTGTAACCACGCCATGCCTGCCGGTAGAATTTTAGAGTAAATTGTTTGCAGGTGTATGGTATTTTATCTGTTGAAAAAAAACCCGGCACAACGGTTTCATCCACTTTGCCCTGCAGCGAAGCGAGGCAGGCGGCAATCTTTTTTTCTTCATTAAAAGTGATGACCGTTGCTGAAATTTTTTGCATACTCATTCAAATGCTGCCGCAAGATACAAAAAGATAAAAGCGCAATGGCTGGTTATAATTTTCCAATATACACTTAAGTAAACTTATCAAGTAATTACAAACGGTTTAACAGGTTTAGAAGTTTAGTATGGTGATTCAAATGCTAACAATTAATTTTATTAGCATTTACCATTTAGCCTATTATTTTAAAGCCGCTCAGAATTTTTCTTTCGGGAAAACAGGATATATAAAGTTGAAAGAATTTTATTAGACTGTTATGATTGGTGCAAAATTACATTCATGCAGTTTTTATGCTTATAGTTAAAAACAGTAACGGGGTTAGCCACATCTTTGGCTTCGGTCACGCCGAAGGCGGGATTCAAAAAATCCGAAGTAAATTTTTTGAAAGTGGCCAAAGCAGTGGCGTTCCGGTTACGCTGCCACAACGGCGGCAGCAGTGAAACCAATTAGTTTAAAAGAGGTTGTAAAAAAGTAAAAACCTATTGGTTAACACATAATTGTTTTGATAGACTATCTACAAATACAATTGATTTATCTTACAGTGCGCAATTCAATCACATTCATCAACATGAAAATTGGCTACGATGGCAAACGGGCATTTCAAAACCATACTGGTTTGGGTAATTATGCCCGGTCGTTGATCGCTGGTTTAGCAAAAGAATATCCACAACACCAATACAGTTTATTCGCACCCAAACAAACAGATCTTTTCAATATTGCTTCCTTTGCAAACATCGATGTGCAATTGCCGCAATCCGCACTGGACAAGCAGTTTCCTTCCTGGTGGCGCAGGAGCAGCATGGTGAAAGATATTGAGGCTGCAGGCATTAATATTTTTCATGGCGTAAGCAACGAACTGCCCCGTGGCATTGAAAAAATCAATTGCAAATCGGTCATCACCGTTCATGACCTCATCTTTGAACGTTACCCGGAAACTTACCATTTCGACGAACGCTATACGCACCGCTGGAAAATGAAACATTCCTGCCAGGTGGCCGATGCGGTGATCGCTATCAGCCGCCAAACAAAAGAAGACCTCATTCATTATTATCAAATACCGGCTGAAAAAATTGCTGTCTGCTACCAAAATTGCAATCCCATTTTTGAGCAAATTATTACCGCAGAAGAAATGGCGATAATAAAAAAGAAGTACCAATTACCAGATCAATTTTTTCTGTTTGTAAGTTCTGTTACCAAAAGAAAAAACCTGATCGCCGTATGCAAAGCATTGCTGGCATTAAAAGGGAAACTGGATATCCCGCTGCTGGTAATCGGTGATGGCAAAAAAGAAAAGGCTGCCGTTAAAA
>CAXTPJ010000179.1:0-6393 GCA_964245855.1 uncultured Ferruginibacter sp.
CCAATATTGCGAGTAAGCGTTGGGTTTATGAACAGTACGACAGCATGGTTGGTGCCGGAACAGTAAGCACCAATGCTCCGAGCGATGCTGCGATTGTTGTTGCCAGGCCAACCAATAAAGCATTGGCGTTAACGACAGATTGTAACAGCCGTTATGTTTTTGCAGACCCCTACAGAGGTGCCATGATTGCCGTAGCAGAAGCAGCAAGGAATATTGTATGCAGCGGCGGGCAGCCATTGGGTGTTACCAACTGCCTCAACTTTGGCAACCCTTACAATCCTGAAGTATATTATCAATTTGTGAATGCCATTAAAGGCATGGGTGAAGCCTGTATAAAATTTGATACGCCTGTTACGGGTGGTAACGTAAGTTTTTATAATCAATCGCCTGAAGGGCCGGTGTACCCTACCCCAACGATTGGCATGGTGGGCGTGTTGGAAAATGCGGATGCCAAGATGACGATGGACTTTAAAACTGCCGGTGATATCATTGTATTGATCGGCAGCAGTAAAGATTGTATCAGTTCTTCTGAGTACCTGCATAAAATACATGGCGTGGAATTTAGTCCTGCCCCCGCTTTTGAACTGGAAGAAGAATTCATTTTACAAAAAGCTGTTGCCAAACTGATCAGCGATGAACTGGTAAGCTCGGCGCATGATGTTAGTGAAGGTGGCTTATTTATTACCCTGGTAGAAAGTTGTTTTAACCGTCACCTTGGTTTTGATATCAATACGGATGGGACCACGAGGAAAGATGCTTATTTATTTGGGGAAGCACAAAGTCGGGTAGCTGTTTCTGTTACTGCACAACAGTACAATGAATTAAAGACAACACTCGCTTCTTTAAATATTCCTTTTGAAAAATTGGGCAGCGTAACAAGTGGCAACATTTCAGTAGATGGAGCTGACTGGGGCAATGTTGCAACCTGGAAACAACAATATGATTGTGCCATTGCAAATTTGCTGGCCGGCCATGAAAGTGAAGAAGCGTTGAGTGCCTTGTAATGTTTACTGCTGCCATTGTAACTGAAGTTGAACGGAGCGTCGCCAATGCAGTTGCTATGAAACGCAACTGCTGAGAACATAATTAAATCACCTGGTAGTATTACAAGCTAAAAACAATCATCATGGGCCTGACGTATGCAACCATCGAATTGATAAATCAATACGACGAATATAAAAGCTAGGAAGGTTTATTACCAGTGAATGAAATCAGAAAATGGAGCGGAGAGTTTATGATTGATACCGGTGCAATCAGGATGGCTATCAATGAAAACATCAAAGAAAAGTTGGGCTTGAAAAAAGGAACGCTCATGAACGTTGCGTTGGCAGATGGGAGTATAAAACCAATTGAATTGGTAGGTGGAATAAAAGTCAGGTTTGGAGACCGCACCTGTTACACGGATGCTTTTGTTTTGCCCGGTAATACGGAACCGCTGCCTGGAGCAATTCCATTAGAAGGTATGGACCTTGTTGTTATCCCTTCTGAAAACAGGTTGGCATACAACCCTAAACATCCTGACGGCGCCTTGTTTTCATTAAAATAATTTACCCTTTCATTAAAAATTTTATGAGCAAAAAAATAGCCATCATCGGCGGAGGAAATTTAGGTACTGCCATTGCAGAAGGATTGATAAAAAGTAAATTCTGTAAACCCGCCGACATTACTGTTACTAAAAGGAATATCAGCACCCTGCAGCACCTGGTAAAAAAAGGCGTGCAGGTTACATCCGATAACAATGCGGCTATCCGTAACAGTGAGTTGGTAGTATTGGCCATTAAACCTTTCCAGGTGGCGGATGTGCTGAACAATGTAAAGAAAGATTTGTCGGCCAATCATATTTTGGTGTCGGTTGTTACCGGTGTGCTGATCAATGATATTGCAGATACGATTAAAAAGAAAATACCGGTTTGCCGGGCGATGCCCAACACTGCTATTGCGATACAGGAAAGTATGACCTGCCTTAGCTTCAGCAACGCCAATACGGAACAGATCAGCTTTGTACACGGCTTGTTTGAAACGCTTGGAAAAGTTGCGGTGATCGATGAAAAATTAATGGATGCAGCAACAGTACTCGGCGCCTGCGGAACAGCTTATGCCATGCGATACATCCGTGCCAATATACAGGGCGGTATCGAGATAGGTTTTGATGCGGTAACTGCAAACCTGATTGCTGCACAAACGGTGAAAGGTGCTGCTGAATTACTGTTACAAAAAGGAACCCATCCTGAACAGGAAATTGATAAAGTAACTACGCCAAAAGGCTGCACCATTGCCGGCCTGAATGAAATGGAGCACCAGGGTTTCAGTTCTTCTTTGATAAAAGGCATTGCTACCAGTTATAATAAAATTGTGAAGGGATAACCAGTCAGACTGGTTAAAAAATACTTGTCTGACGGCCTCCGCCTGACAAGTATTTTTAATGAACCAACCTTTTGATTATATCGATCAAACTGCGGCCGTGAGGCCAACATAATCAGGGAACAATTTCTATCTCCACACCATCATTCCATTGCTTATATTCCGGTGTATAATAGAGGTAAGTGTTGCTTGCTTTGCCCTTGTAAATTCCCGGCACAGATGCTTTCAGATCAAGCTGAATTGTTTTGGTTTCATTAATAGCAAAACCCATCCAGTAAAACACCAGGTAATTATCAAAAATCTCGTAATAGGCTGCTTTGTTTTGTTCCATTATTTCTTTTAACTGCCAGGACTGTACTTCTAGGCCGGCAGGTATGCCGATCTTGGCAATCGCCATTGGCTGTAAGATATTTTGTTTGTTGGTTACGGCGACTTCCATCCTTACTGTTTCTCCAACTTTAGTTGTTGCAGTATTAAGTTTGGTAAGGATATTCAACGCTGCTTTTTCGCTGTTGGGCGGCGTTTGTGTAGCATACGAAACCTCCATGTTGTAAGGGATCGATCTTTTATCCTGCTCATATTTTACAACAAATGAATTAGCTCCACTTTTCACCAGGTCAATCAATTTACTAACAGGCGTAATTTGCTGATCATTCATAGAGAAGTTTATCTGCGTATTTTGGGACATATCCCCTGCAACTTTAGCATACGCTACCACTGCCTGCAATGCCAATACAGTTGCCTGCGTTGAGCCATAACCATAATAAGATTTACCAGACAATATATTTTTTACCAACTCCGCCATCAGCGCAACTTTTGGTGACGGTTCTTTTGCAAGGGCCAACACATACAAAGCGGTTGCTTCTGTCTTCAGTGAAATATCCATAGAGTTTACCACACTGGTTTCGCTTTTAAAGCCGCTCTTTTGATAGCTTTCATCCAATAGTTTCAGCAATGAATTATACGATTTTTCATCTTTCATATTTTGTGCTGCAATACACATCATTGCCATCTGGTAAGCGTCTTTACTTCGCATTGCTTTTTGAACAGCCGTGTCGTATTCCAATGTAATTTCTTTGCCAATGCCTGCCTGGACTAATGCATACACAATGTAGATATTGGCAATTTTGTTTGGCACGGAAGCAAAGCGGTCGTAGCCGCCAGAAGCTTGTTTAAAGCCACCTTTACCATCTCTCCTGCTCAATAAAAATGCTTTGGTTCGGGCCAGCATTTTTTTATCTACGTCAATGAACTGCTGCATATCCGTAAATTCCAACAATCCATACGCAGTTAATGCTTCATGTGGTGGTGTGTGTCCAAACCATTCAAAACCTTTATCAGGGGTTTCAAAACCTATTAATCTTTTATACCCTTTTTCTATGAGTTCTAATGCCTTCTTTTCAATGGCCGGATTAGTTTTACCGGACTCTTTTAAATATTGCAGGATAGAAATATTGGGATACGTACTGGAAGATGTTTGCTCAAAACAACCATAAGGTTCTCTCAGCATTGACTCGATGCCGTCCAACAATTGGCCCTCCACATTATTAAACAATTTTAATTTGGTAACCAGACTGCCTGGTATCATTTTATTAATATTGAATTGGTGAGTGGCAGAGCTGTTGCCTGAAAAAGTTTCAATCACCGGGAACCCTTTATCAGTAGCACTCATTGGAAGCGTGATTTTTTCTTTGTTGAACGGACTGCTGACTTCAAAAGTCATGTTTCCCTGCATGGCTGCAGTAGCTTCGATGGGAATTAGTATCTGCCTGGATGATCCGGCAGTTAACGCAAGTGTTTTACTGAAGGCTCCGATAACAATATTTTCTACCGGGGTAATGCTAACCGTTATATCCATCAAATTTGCTGAATTATTTTTTACCACTAAAGGTATCAACGCCTTATCCCCTACTGTTAAATAAGGGGGAATTTTAGCATCCGCTATCATGGCATTTTGAACAGCATAAGTTGCTTCTGCCCTTCCCAACTTTCCATTGTAGGCAATACCTTCGGCAATGGCACGGAAAGTTGTTGAAGCATCCGAATTATAAAACTCCAGTTTGGCAACACCATTCTTATCAGTCTGAACCACCGGATTCCAGTAGATTGTTTCTCTAAAATCAGTCCGCTCATTTGTTGCAGTGCTTTCATATTGTGGCACATAAAATTTTCTGGCTACGGTGTACTGCGGGCCGTTCATTTTTAATGGCTGGGTAGCAAAATAATTTTTCCTGGTAAAATCAAGGTTCCACTTCTCCTGCCGCAGTTTTCTTCCCTCTATAACGATAACTCCATTAACAGCAGCGCTGCCAAATAATGCAGTAGCAGTAGCATCTTTTAAAACAGTAACCGATTCAATATCGTTGGGATTAAGATTGGCATCCAGTTTATCAATTGTAATACCATTCATAACAATCAGCGGTTTGTTGTTATTGGAAGAAGTTCCCGCTCCTCTTATGATGATGTTCTTTGTTCCGCCAGGATTAGCATTTGCCAACACTTGTATCCCTGATACTTTTCCTGCCAATATATTGTTCATTTGCCGTGGTTGCTCTAACTCCATTACTCTTACGATTGAAGCAGACCCAACCATTCGGACATTTCTTTGCATTCCAAATGCAGTGGTTACAACTACTTCGTTCAAACTACCCGGCTTGCGTGTATCATCTGATAGGTTATCTAACTGGTCAACAATTGATAAAGTTTTGCTGTTCGCAGTTGTTTGTTTTTGAAATACGACTGTGCTGTAAACACTTCCATTTATTTTCGATGCATGAATGACTTTCTTCAAAGACATTTCATTCAATGGATTGTAGCCCAAACCATTTTGCAAAACCTGTATGGTTACTGCTTCTTTTTTATTTAAAGATTGCGCAATAAGATAATAGTTATCACGATTATCGGGTGGAATATTTGAAAAGAAGAACACTCCATCAGCAGCAGTTTTACTATATAAAGCTTTGCCTCCCGGGACCGGACTTACCAAATAAATATTTCCTTTTACAGGCTGGCCAAGCTTATTCAGAATGTTTCCACTTACCATATTATCGAGGTCGGCAGTATATTTTAATTTGCCTTCATTCAACACATAAGGTATGTAATCAAAATAGCGATAGCCATGTGTAAGCATTACCAAATCCAGTGCAGCAGCAGCTTTTGGCTCATCTTTTTTAAAATAGAATGGAGGTTCTTCTATTTTTCCCTTTAACTCTGAACCCATCAACAACCACGATAAAATATGGTGCTGCCTATCATCAGCCAAACTCCACAATTTATCATCCACCACACTCAGAGAAAAATTAGCAGGTACAGGCTTACCTTCTTCATCATTGGTAGTTAATAATAGTTGTACTTTTTCTCTTGGCAGGTAATTTTTTTTATCGGTTGTAATCTTAACCTGCACCATTTTCTCCGCATTTAAAAAACACAATCTTTCTGCAATGGGTATATCTTCAAGCGTGTATAGCGTGAATTGAGCAATGCCAGCAGGAAATAAGGAAGTATCAACTGCTATCAGTTGTTCCCCTTTTTGTAATGACAATTCCTTTTCGTAATACTTCACTGATTTCGTTTGTCCTACCAATTTTATTTCCCTGTTTTCTGTTACGGTTAATTTTAGCAGCAACTGTTTATCAATATGTACCACATTCATTACAATGCCTTTAAAATCGGCTCTTGGAAAATCGTATTGCTGTGTAATATTTTGTGGCGAAGTAATAATTGCAGTATAGGTTTCACCGGCTAAAGGCATAAAAAGGAATTGCCCCATTCCAAAATGAAAACTCTCAAAACCAGCTACCGTGTTGCCTTTGCTGTCAACCACCTTTCCTTTTATATCAACCGGTTTTCCAAATTCATTTACTGCTTTAAAAGCCATCATTCCTGTAATGCCCTCAACCAAGGTGCCGCCTTCAGGTAAAAATTGCAGGTCAATTTTATTCAACACAATCGGGATACTTCTTGAAATGGCCTCTGTGTAAGAATCATATTCCAGCGTAATATTCAGTAACCCATCATTGCGGGAAAGGTCAT
>CAXTPJ010000180.1:0-6388 GCA_964245855.1 uncultured Ferruginibacter sp.
CCAATGTTGCGGGCAAAAAAATGGGCAGAATAAAAATCAAACCCACTTTTTTGTGAACCTTTAAAAAATTCTTCCCCGGCATCTTTCTCGGCTACGATGCCGTATTGCAGTAGATTTTTGTATTGATATTTATACCTAAAAAAATAACGCTGCGGAGAGCCGGGATAATAGCTATTGGTAATAGCCGGATCAGCCAGGTAAGCCCTTGATTTTTCCATTACCTGCGCAACCCTTGCCAGGACAGAATGTGTGCCCCCGCTTAAACGGTCGATGATAGAGCCGGTAAAATCAGCCGGTTCATTTACGGTAATAAAAGGACAAATTTTTTCAATCGTGAGAACATCCAGTCCCGGCACAGCCTGCAATTCGTATAAATTAATAAAATGGCCAAAAAGGCCACGGTAAGCTATAATGCCCTGTATTTGTAATGGCGATAGTACGATCAGTTCTTTTAATGTTGCGGCATCAGCGGTGTTTAAGTTAACCGGATTTTTTACAAATTGTTGCAACTGCTGTAAAAAAGAATCATCCTGGGTTTCATTGTCATCATTATTCTCAGTAATGGCTTCCAGTTGTTGTTCGGTGGTAGTAGTATTGGGCACCTGCGCAAAAGAATTTACAGGAATGATGCCCGCAGCAAATAAACATAACAGCAGTATCGTTTTGAATTGATTCATGCCACAGTACTGTTCTTTTATTTAATTGTTGTAAGATGATTGGGTACCTTATCACTCCATTTCATTATCAGTAACAAGCCCTGCGATATGCCCAGTTGCGGATGGTAACTGCCGCTGATATCGAGCCTGAAATTACCCCAGGCCAATCCAACCCCGGCATAAGAAGTTGATTCAGCAGAAGTCAATCCTGCCCTGGCAAAAAACTGTTTGGCAAACTGGTATTGCAACCCGGCATTGAGGCTCACCGGAAAATCTTCTTCCTTTACAATTTCTCCACTGATGAAAAAACGCTCAGATACATCATACCCCAATCCGGATTTAAAAGCCGACGTCAATTTTTTGTCTGTCTTGGACAACTTTCCTCCCACCGGGTTATATACATGTATGCCGGCAGTCATTTTATCTGACAAATGCACCATCGCCCCCAATTCGAAATTAACGGTATTGGCATTATCGTACGCAGGCACCCGGTAACCATAATAATTGAACTGAACACCGATATCTACTTTCTTTCCAAGGCTTCGGCCGTAGGCCAACCCAAACTGGCTTTCATTAAAATTTCTAAACCCCAGGTATTTAACGCTTACCCCAAAATTGCCCATATTGGAAGGGATTGCCAACGCTGCAGTGTACAAGCTTGTGGCAGTTAATAAAAAACGCTGCTCGCAGTAAATACCTGCAGTTGGATTTTTTACCTGTGCCAAAGCCGCCTGGTTATTTACAAAAGAGAATACATCATTGTGTTGCGTACTGTATGCACTAAGTCCAAGGTTTACAGCCGAAATTGGCTGGCGGAGCGATTGTGCGTTGGCTGAAAAACCTCCAACCATACAACAAATAAAAAAGTAAATAATATTTTTTCTCAAAGCAACTATTTATAGCGGCAATATCAAATAAAAAATATGTGTTGTACTGGTGATTTTCCTTTCATTAAGGGTATTTTCATCTATCATTTCTGTTTTATTTCTGCATTCCTACATTACCGTCAACAAATGCCCGATACTACTTCAATTGTTATTAATTTTGCGGCATGCAAATTTTAGATGGAAAGATTGTATCGCAGGCTGTAAAAGACAGTATAAAGGAAAAAACCACCCTGCTGAAAGAGCAGGGAAAGAAAACGCCCCATTTAGCAGCCGTGCTGATTGGAAACAACGGTGCCAGTGAAACCTATGTGGCCAGTAAAGTAAAAAGTTGTGGAGAAGTTGGTTTTAAAAGTACGCTGGTGCGACTGGATGAAAACATAACAGAAGCGGTATTGATCGAAACCATTCAACGTTTGAATGATGATGCAGATGTGGATGGTATTTTGGTGCAATTGCCGTTGCCCAAACAAATCAATGAAGACAGGATTATTGGTCTGATACATCCCGACAAAGATGTGGATGGTTTTCACCCGATGAGTATTGGTAAAATGGTGCAGGGGTTGCCAACATTTATCCCGGCCACGCCGTATGGCATTTTGTTGATGCTGGAACATTATAAAATTGAAACAAAGGGCAAACATGCTGTCATTATCGGCCGCAGCAATATTGTTGGCCGGCCCATCAGTATTTTATTAAACAGGAACGCTTATCCCGGCAATTGCACCGTTACTGTTTGCCACAGCCACACACCGAACTTAAAAGAAATTTGTTTACAGGCTGATATTATTGTTGCGGCATTGGGCAAGCCTCAATTTCTTACCGCAGATATGGTAAAAGAAAATGCAGTGGTGGTAGATGTGGGGATTACAAGGGTTGCGGATGCAACAAAAAAGAGTGGCTTTGCCATTAAAGGTGATGTTGATTTTACGAATGTATCGCCAAAATGCAGTTACATTACCCCGGTTCCGGGAGGCGTTGGTTTAATGACGATTGCTGCATTGCTGATGAATACTTACAATGCCTGCCTGCTAAAGCAACAACAGGATTAACCATAAATTTCTTTCAGGTTTATCTGAATAACAGCAAGATTTTCCGTTCTGAAAACAACAACAGCAATGAATGAAACAGCAACCATAGCGACACAATCACTTCCCGTAATGGAGCATTTTTATACGCTGCAGGGCGAAGGCTTTCACCAGGGAAGGGCTGCTTATTTTGTGCGGCTTGGCGGTTGCGACGTAGGTTGCGTTTGGTGCGATGTAAAAGAAAGCTGGGATGCTGCTGTCCATCCAAAAATGAGCATTGATGAAATTGTACAAACTGTTATCGATAATACTGCATCTAACAAAGCCCTGGTAATTATTACCGGAGGAGAACCATTGATGCATGACCTCACTCAACTAACCAGTGAGTTACAAGCTGCCGGCTTTGAAACAAACATAGAAACATCCGGTTCGCATCCATTAAGCGGTAGCTGGAACTGGATCTGTTTATCCCCTAAAAAATTCAAGGCGCCGTTGCTTTCTGTTGTGCCTTTTGCCAACGAACTAAAAGTGGTCGTTTTTAATAAATCAGATTTTGACTGGGCCGAAAAATATGCAGCGCTGGTTTCACCGCAATGTAAATTATACCTGCAGCCGGAATGGGATAAGGCATCGATTGTAACGCCTTTGATCATTGATTATATTAAAGATCATCCGCAATGGGAATTGTCGTTGCAGATACACAAGTATATTAATGTTCCGTAAGTAGGTTTAGTAGTTTAGCGTGTTTAGTATGTTTAGAAGACTATTAGATTTGAACCTGCAGAAATAGTACAGTGTGAAATGATGCCATGAAAAAATGAATTTGAACGGAGCGTCGCCAATGCTGGTGCCATGAAATACCAACGCTGATAGCAAAAAAATTTCTACTGTTACTTTTAGTGATCAGCAGTTTTAGCATAGTGTTTTATCTTTTTGTTTCTACCTTCACCCCTTCAATAACGTCTATGAAAAAAGTACACTTTCCTTCCTATAAAATATTTTTTCTTGTATCCGTTTGCGTTAGTTCCTTTCTATTTTCTTCTGCCCAGTGGTACAATCCTGATAAAGTAAATCAAAAAGCAGGTGATGTGTATGGCCAGGCTTATGAAGCCGCCAACAACCAGCAATATTATGTTGCCATTGCAAAGATCAATGAAGCCATCAGCATTGAACCAAAGTTTGTAGATGCTTATTTATCCAGGGCCGGCATTTATGCCAACATGAAAAAATACGATTCGTCAGTAATGGACTTTGAAAAAGGGATTGCGATGGATTCTGTGTATGCTGCCAATTATTTTTTACCCTATTCTATCTCGTTAGCAGGTCTTGGAAGATTTGAAAAAGCCATGTATGCAGTTACCCGTTTTTTACAAAGTCCTAAATTGAATGAGCAAAGTATCAAAGCAGGCAATTATAGAAAACAAACTTATGAGTTTGCATTAAACTATGACAAAAAACATCCGGCAGGCAATTATGTTTTTACACCGGTCAATTTAGGCGACAGCATCAATTCTGCTTATGCAGAATATTATCCCTCCATTACAATTGATGGTAAAAATCTCATTTTTACAAGACGGGTTGAAAACGATGAGGACTTTTATGAAAGCAGTTTGATCAATGGCACCTGGAGTAAAGCAAAACCGTTGGGCGGAAAAGTAAATACCAACCAGAATGAAGGTGCTCAAAATATTTCGCAGGATGGCGAGTGGATCATTTTTACCGGCTGCAATTATCCGGAAGGCATGGGCAGTTGTGATCTGTACATCTCCTTCAAAAGAAAAAATGGCTGGACAGAAGCGGAAAATTTAGGCCCACTCATCAACACTGATTTTTGGGAATCTGCACCTTCCTTATCTCCTGATAAAAGAGACCTTTATTTTAGCAGCAGCCAGCCCGGAGGGTATGGCGGCAAAGACATTTGGGTAACACATCGCAACGAAAAAGGCAAATGGAGCAGGCCAGAAAATCTTGGCCCGGAAGTCAATACCAAGGGAGATGAAAGCTGTGCTTTTATATATGCCGATAACCAGACACTTTTCTTTAACAGCAACGGGCATCCGGGTTATGGCTTAACTGATTTGTTTTTCACTAAAAAGAAAGCAGACAGTTCCTGGGCAGGGCCCATCAATTTGGGTTATCCTGCTAATACAATTGATGATGAAGGCTCACTGGTAGTAGCTGCCGATGGCAAAACAGCTTTTTATTCCAGCGAAGGAAAAGACAATCGTGGCGCACTGGACCTGTACAGTTTTCAATTGCGGGAAGATATCCGTCCGCCAAAAACATTGTGGGTGAAAGGTCAGGTGTTTGATGCCAAAACAAAATTGGGTTTACCGTCCTCGGTTGAACTAACGGACATCAATAGCCGACAATTGATCAGCAAAGTGCAGACCGATGAAGAAGGCAATTATCTTACAACTTTGCCTGTTGGAAAAGATTATGCGTTTAATGTAAACAGGAAAGGCTATTTATTCTTTTCTGAAAATTATAATCTCAATAACAAAACGATTGATTCTGTCTTCATTGCCAACATACCGTTGCAACCAATTGAAACGGGTGCTGCTATCATTTTAAAAAATATTTTCTTCGATTCAAAACAAACGGAATTAAAACCGGAGTCGATGGTTGAACTTGATAAGGTAATTCAACTAATGAATGAAAATCCACATTTAAAAATTGCGATCACCGGATATACAGACAATGTTGGGAAAGAGCAGGACAATATTACACTTTCCAACAAGCGTGCGCAGGCAGTAGTAATTTATTTGTTAGCAAGCAGGCAGATAGCAAAAGAGCGCTTGCAAGCTAAAGGTGCAGGCGCTGCCAAACCTATTGCAGACAATTCAACTGAGGCTGGCAAAGCGTTGAACAGGAGAACAGAATTGAGTGTGATCAGTAACTAAAAATGCTGCAAAAAAAATAAAAAAAAATATAACTTTAACCAAAAGAGGTTTATGAAACTCACAATTGTAATATCAAAAGGAAATGAATTCTTTGTAAGTACCATAAAAGAGATACCTGCAGTTATATCACAAGGTAATACTATTGAAGAGGCAAAAGAGAATTTGCTTGATGCCCTGGAATTATACCTGGAGGATATGCAAAGCGAAGCATCAGATGAAAACAAAGTATTTGAAGAAGATTTAATTATTGGTTGATGTCTGTAAAAAGAAATTCTTTCATCCGGCACCTGGAAAATAATAATTGTATCCTATCCCGCAATGGATCTAAACATGATATCTTTCAAAACACTAAAACTAAAAAGAAAACTACCGTACCGAGACATCCTTCATTAGATAAACATCTTTGCGATCTTATTTGCAAACTATTAGAAATACCAAAACCCTAGTCTTTTACCCTACAATGACCAACGACCTGCTCTATCAAATCGCCTTAACACTTGTGCCAAACATTGGCGATGTACATGCCAAAGAATTGATTAATATTTATGGCGATGCCAAATCTGTTTTTAAAGCCAAAGCAAAAGAATTAGAAAGTATTGAAGGCATTGGAACAATCAGGGCTAACAGCATCAAGGCTTTCCAGGATTTTCAAAGCAGTGAAGCTGAAATTGAATTCATCGAAAAATATAAGATCACACCACTTTTTATTACCGATAATAACTATCCACAGCGATTATTGAATTGCTATGATAGTCCTTTATTACTCTACTATCGTGGCAATGCAGATCTCAATACCTCTAAAATTGTTGCCATTGTAGGCACAAGGAACCATACAGATTATGGTAAACCTGTTTGCGAAAAAATGGTTGATCAATTGGCCGGCGAAAACATATTGGTTGCAAGCGCACTGGCTTTTG
>CAXTPJ010000181.1:0-6379 GCA_964245855.1 uncultured Ferruginibacter sp.
AACATCGGCGCTCACCGACTCTTTCCAGGACGACCTGTTGTCGCCACCGGTTTATACCCGTCCGGAAGAATTTCGGGGCTGGAGAGTGCCGGAGATTTTAATGAGCGGCAACCATGCTAAAATTGAGGCCTGGCGGGAAGAACAGAGCTTATTGCGAACAAAAGAAAGGCGCCCCGACTTGCTGGAAGGGAAGCAGTAATAAAGCTGGAAAAATAAAATGTATCAATCTTCTTAAAAAATTTGGCTGAAAAATTACCTACCCTTATCTTTGCCGTCCTTTAACGGATACGCCGCGTTGGTCAAGGGGTTAAGACGCCTCCCTTTCACGGAGGAATCACGGGTTCGAATCCCGTACGTGGTACAAAAAGCCTTCTTTTACAGAGGGCTTTTTTAATGATCGCTAGGTCAACTGAACAGTGCTTACTTTTCAGTTGTTTCTTACTCTTTACTTTTAAAAACAATAAATTGGATCTTTCCTGTTACTTGCTTTAATTTATACATGCAGTAATAAAGTAAGCTTGAGTTATACCTGTATAAAAAAAGAATGGCCAAAGTTTTAAAACTTCGGCCATTTGAAAATAATTATTTAAAAACTTCACTACATATATTTTCCTACCTGATCAACACAGCAGAACCCTGCCGGGTAATCAATTCACCCTGGTAGGTTTCGCCCTGGGCCATCCATACATAAGCTGCCGGGTCTTGCGGATTGCCTTTGTAAGTACCATCCCATCCGGCATCTTTTTGCGTGGTTTCAAATACGAGTTGTCCGAGACGATTGTACACTTTAAAATAACGGATCGATTTCATGCCCAGAGCTTTTGGCCTCAGCACATCATTGTTGCCATCGCCATTAGGTGAAAAAGCAGTTGGTACATAAAAACTCGGTGGCAATAAAAATACAGTGATCTTCACAGAATCATATCCAATACAGTTTTCCGGCAATTGCGTTACCATCAGTTTATAAGTAATGGTATTTTCCGGAGTTACGGTTGCGGTTGGTGAAGTGATATCGCTGATCCATTGCGATGGGGACCATACATAGGCGTCGCCGCCGCTTGCATTCATGCGTATGCTTTGTCCTATTACAATACTGGTATCCCTGCCAATACCAGTGCTGGCCTGTACCGGCGGCCTTACACTAACGAGTGTAGAAGCAGTAACAGCTTTAGGGCAGCCAAAAGTATCAGATACGGCTACGGTGTAACGGGTATCAGTAGTTGGGCTTACCGACAACGGTGCTGCAATGCGTGGATTATTAAGGAACGTTGCGGGTGTCCAGTTATAGATACTTCCGCCAGATGCACTCAACGTAGCGGTGGTGCCGTAACAAATGCGCTGGTCTGGATTGATGGAAGGAACAGGATATGGTACCGTTCTGATGCGGACACTGTCCCTGCTCTGGCATTTGCCGATATTGCCCACTACACGATAAGTAATAAAAGTGTCAAGCGGTGTTGCAACAGGATTTTTTGCCCGGTCACTGTCCAGGTAAGTTGATGGTGTCCATTGATAACTCAACGCATCGCTGACCGTTCTCAGGTGGAATGTATCGGTACGGCAAATGGTAGTATCCCTTCCTGCATCGATGGTAACAAAAAGTTTAACATCAACCAAGATCGAGTCCTGGTTAATGCAGCCGAATTGATCCGTCAATGTAGTGTAATAGGTGGTTGGCACATCGGGACTAACCAATGGACTGGCGGCTGTTAAGCTGCTGATCATGTAATTGGGCGACCAAACATAGGTTGCAGCAGGATTGGTTAGTAGCTTTAATGTATCGATAGAGCAGATCAGCGTATCATCTGTTAAATTGGCTTCCGGCAGCGCCCTTACCAATACCGTTACTGAATCTGTCTTGGTACCCGTACAGCCTGCAACGCCCACTGCAACTTTATAAGTTGTGGTAACCGCAGGTGCAGCAATAGGGTTGGCAATATTCGGATTGCTGAGCCCTGTTGTGGGGGTCCATTGATAACGGATACCACCACTGGCCTGCAATTGTGCTGTTCCCTGTCCTAAACAGATAGCGGCTGGCGGTCCAGCTTCCGGTATGGCCAAGGGTGTTACGGTAATGGCCCTGGTAGCGGTAGCAACGCAACTTCTTCCCCAACGGGTGGTGAGCGTGTAACTTGTATTAACAGGTGGGAATGCCTTCGTTGTTTTTGATGTGTCGCTGATAACGGAGGTTGAAGGTCGCCACTGCCAGGTTAGGTTATTGGTAAAATTACTTACTGCCGTAAGTGTGATGGTGTCATCTTCGCAAATAGTAGTAGCAGATGCGGTAATACTTGTTGTAAGGTTATTAACCGGAGTTACCTGAACAGAATCCCGGCTTACGCAGCCGTTTGATGTTAAGTTCACATAATATTTTGTTGGCGCTGCCGGAAAAACAGTAGGTGTTGCAGTATTGGCATTAAGCATATTGGTAGCCGGCGTCCAGCTAAAATTGCCTGTGCCAACTGCCCTTAGTGTAACAGAATCGAGGCTGCAATAAGCCGTGTCTTTGGGTGATACCGTTAAAACAGGATTGTCCCGTATGGTTAATTGGGTAGTAGAAGAATCCGTACATCCATAAGTATTGCTCACCACCAGTTTTACATTGTACACACCAGGATTGGCATACGTATAAACAGGATTTTTCATGTTGCTGGTATCGTTGGTGGCAGTTGTATTGCCAAAATCCCAGTGCCAGTCGGTAACCAGGCCGTACCTCGTACTTGTTTGATCCGTAAACTGTACTGGTGTGCCTTTGCAAAACGGCGGGTTGATATTCAATGCCGGGAAAAACCCCGGGTAAACTTTTATCTGTATTACAGATGAATCGGTACAGGGAGTGCCACGGTTTACTATCAGGGTTACTTTATATGTTCCGGTATCGGAATACGTAAAAGTAGGATTGGGCACATTTGAAGTATCAGTAGTAAGCGATGGTACGCCAAAATCCCAGAACCAGCTCTGTACATTGGTATTACTACCTCCGTTGGAAAAGCGCCTGGTAAAACCGTCGCATGTTTTATCCGCCGGAAGCGATTCTGCGGATGGAATAATGCAGTTGTTTACTTTTAATAAAAAGTCTTTTCTATGTTCTGCAATGTTTACCCCGTTTCTCCATTCCCGGATAATAACGTTTACAACATACTGGCCGGGTGTTACAGGAGAAATTCCTGATATAAGCCCGGTGGTTGGACTGATTTGAGCACCGGGTCCCAGCGGTGAAGTGCCGGAATAGCCACCATTGTAATCTACAGGTGCGTACAAAGGGTTGTCTGGCCCATTGGCATCCAGTGCGGATAAAAAAGATCCCCCGTTGTATGCAGCCGAAAACTCATAGCTTAATGAATCTCCATCTAAATCAATTGCCCCAAAACTAAGGTACAGCGGGCTTTCTTTGCAAACGAGGGCTGTGTCATTTAAGTTTACTACGGCACTGGAATTATTGCCTGACGGTAATCTGTTGGTGCCTGGCAAAATTGCTTCATAGGCAGCACCCGGTACACCATTCACCGATCCTGAATTTGATACCACATTCAGCGTTGCTGCACGGCAACAGTTTTGATAGCTGATGCGGTATCCTTCGGCAGTATTGGGTAATTGAACATTGGCTGAGTAGGTATTTACCTTGTAACAAACGGGAGGTGGATTGGTAAGGCAGGGAGAAGGAGTAGTAAGATTAATATTATCATTGCTTGACAGCCCCATAGTAATATTTTGCACCCTGTTATAAGGAGATGCATTATTGAATATGCCGATGACCACTGATGTAGGCGGACAGGCAGTAGTAGAGCCATTACCACAACTTTGCCCGCATTGTGTAAATAATCTTAAAGTAATGGTGTACCTGCTTGTACCATTGGAAGAACCCGGCCCTAAATAAGTGTAATAAACCTCTCCTCCAACAATATGGGTAGCGAATAGCTGGGTAAATGACAAGAGGCAAAGCGTAAAAATAAAAAAATGCTTCATCGCTATAAAGATAATACTAAATAGACGCAGAATGAAGCCCAAAGGCTGCCTTGTTACTTATATGGACAAAAAAGCGGATGAACTGCAGAAAATTATAATTTGTTACACCTGGTTAAGAAAATCAGCAAGTGCCTGGTTGGCTTTTTCCGTTTCTTCCCACATACCCATGTGTGCTGAATTACTTAAAATATGAACATGGGATTGTGTGGGGATATAACACTGTTGCAGGCTGCTTTGAAAAGGAATGGCCGTATCATGTTCGCCGATAATGAACAGAATGGGTTTACTGAAATTTTTAAGCACTTCGATGCGGTCTGGCCTTTCGATCATGGCTTCATAATATTGGACCAGGGCAGCATTGGTAAATTGTTTTCCGCTTTCAATAAGGCCGGCAACTTTTTCAGGTTGGACGGCTGCAAACTGGCTGGTAAATAAACCGGGCGTACTGGTCCTCAAAAAAGTTTCTGCACCTTTTTCATTGATGAAGCCGATGGCTTTTCTCCTCGTTTCCTTTTTTTCTTCGGTGTCTGCAAAGGCGGTGGAATGAAAAAGGCCAAAACTGTTGAGGTAGTCTGAATATTTTTCTGCAAAAGCAAGGGTTACATAACCACCCATACTATGCCCAATTATTGAGATGCCGGAATCTCCTACACCTGGTAATTCGCTGTCAATAATTGTTTTTACCACTTCGGCGTATGTATCAATGTTTGCCCCATTAATTAATTCAGAGCGGCCGGTGCCGGGCAGGTCAGGAACAATCAATTGAAAATGTTTACTGAGATGATCAATCTGCGGTTGCCAAACAGTGCTGTCTTCGCCAAAACCATGGATCAGCATTACCGGTTTGCCATTACCATACAGTTTGTAGTGTATAGCCTTATCGTCAAACTGCACGCTTTTTTCTGTCATTTGTTAATTTGTTTTAAGCCTGCCGTTAAGTGTTCCAGCCAATGTATTTTCTAATGCCCCTATACAATAGCAACAGGCAAATAATGATGAATGAGTTGTTTAGTTGCTGTGGCAAAAAGAACCAGCTCAACAGTACAATCAGCAAGCCAACAATGGTGATGGCCAGGTATCTTTTAGCCCATCTTTTTTTTGTGTTGATGAAAAATGCAGCGATGGCATGAGTTGGCCACGCCCACAACAAATTGTAATTGTTTTTGCACATTAAATGATCGGTACCAAACCACATGAATAACAACAAAATGCCGATGGCGCCGGTAAAGAAAAATAATAAGCCATCAAAGCCGGAAATAAAAATGTCAGCCCATTTATTTTTTGACAGGTCAAGTACGATGATGAGCAAAAGCAATAAACTAAAAACTACAACCGGGGTAAAAAGTGATTGTGCAGTATGTGGATTGCTATAAGGATACAACCCAGATTTTGATAGCACCAGATCATGGCCACGATCGCTGCTGTCGAAAGTTTTCATGAGGTTGTCGGGTAGAAATTGTGATTGATCAATGGTCATCACAGCATCCGTGGGCGCCCCCAGTAAAAGGTCGATGCCCAGTTTACTCCAGTCCATATTGTTTTTATCCAGGTATTCATGAATGGCCTGCCGAAACCTTGTATCAACGGGCATTACAGCTATGAACGCCGGTTTGTTTTTCTTTTCTTTTACCAGTAAATCCCTGATACGGGTGGTGCAGTTATCAAACAAAAAATCGTACTTGTAATATTTATTTTCTTCCTTGATATTGTTGAGGAGAAATTGTTGAACCGCCAACTTTTCTTCGCCAGTTAAATTGAGTACCTGTTCTGTTATGCCCCGGTTGCTGTATTGATAATCTTCTTTAAATTCATTGAAACCGCTGGTAGAAACATAATACAATAATTTGCCCCTGATGAATTTGGTATAGAAACCCGGTTCATCAAAATTGAAAGTGCCATAGTTGAAAACGATATCCTGGTCAATGCTGCTGTCGGTTATCCTTATGCCGGTATGGCCGAAGGTGGAGTAGAGTTCATCGCCCGGACTGCAAGTGAGCAGGCTGATGCGCAGGTGCGGTGTTTGGTGCTGTGCGAAAGAATTGAAATGCAACAGCATAGTGACGATTACAATAATTACCCGGGGAAGTATTTTTTTCATATTGAGGATACGAAAATAGTTGAAGCGTTGCTTATTTAATACGCTGGCAAATCATTTGTTCAAATTTGTATTAAATCGTAATGATGTGATTTTAACAAAATGTACAAGTGAGTGACACAACGATGTTAAATAGCATTCCTGAAGCCGGTACCATAATTTTTTAAACAAAAAGCCTCCAAAAGGAGGCTTTGAAAATAGTTTAATGACTGCGGGTTGCTTTATTGTTCTTTTATTTCATCCTGCATTACCGGTTTGGAAAATGCCGATCCGATGTTGTGCATAAGGCTCGAAATAGGCCCCTCCATTTTATTGGTA
>CAXTPJ010000182.1:0-6357 GCA_964245855.1 uncultured Ferruginibacter sp.
CAAGAATTTTAATCTTGCTGTGATGAGCAACGACCCTGTTGCAAATTATCTTTGGGATTTTGGAGATGGCAATACTTCCACCAGTGAATCTCCAACCAACACTTATACAAATGAAGGGGTGTACAATGTATCTGTTATCATCAATACATTGAATGGGTGTACCGATACGGCTAAAGTTACCAGGGCCATTATAACCAATAATAAACCTACTGCTAATTTTTCTGCCGACCCAACAACTTCCTGTGCAAAAAACAGTATTAATTTTACAGACCTTTCAACCGGCGGGGCAACCAAATGGTTATGGGATTTTGGGGACAGCACTACCGCAACGCAACAAAACCCGATACACCAATATACCGATACGGGATATTTCAATATTAAATTAACTATTTGGAAAGGTGGTTGTATTGATACCTTTTCGATCCCGAGGTACATTCGCATCAATCCCCCGGTGGCTATTTTTGAAGTAAACAATTTTTGTCTGCGCCCATTCGAAAAATCATTTACCGATAAATCAATCGGCGCCGATGAATGGTACTGGGATTTTGGCGATGGCAGCACATCAACGTTAAGAAGCCCATCACATATTTATTCAGCAGCAGGGCTTTACACGGTTACGCTAAGAGTGGTAAACAATACCTATGGTTGCGACTTCGTTACCTCGAAGCCGGTACAGGTTATCAATATTAAAGCCAATTTTAATACACAAGACACTGCAATATGCAAACGATCTACGGTGCTGTTTACAACAGGCCTCAGCCTGTCTGAAGTTCAATCTTTTACCTGGAATTTTGGAGATGGGGCGCCAGTTTCACTCAGTACAACCAATGCTACAGCTTCACATGTGTACAACAATACCGGCTTATATACGGTGCGGTTAATTACCAAAGACAAACTTGGCTGTGTTGATTCCCTTATCAAAATAAATTATATAGTTGTTAGTGGGCCAACTGCTAAATTTTCTTCTGCCGTTCCCGGTGCCTGTTTAAACAGTGCAGTTATTTTTAATGACAGTACTGTGACCGATGGCACACATGCGCTGAATGAATGGACATGGAGTTATGGCGATGGAGTAATTGAAACATTGAACAGCCCGCCATTTCAACATTTATATGCTGCTGCCGGGCAATATGATGTAAAATTAAAAGTAACCGATACCAAAGGTTGTATTGATAGTTTTAAACTCATTACCCCATTGGTTATTTCTAAACCCAAGGCTGCTTTTACTTCTTCTGATACAACCAGTTGCCCGGGCAGGCAGGTGCGTTTTGTTAACCAAAGTACCGGTCCTACGCTTAGCTACAAGTGGAGCTTTGGTGACAATACGTATTCAACGCTGCAGGTACCTTCTCATACCTACAACCAGGATGGAAACTATGATGTAAAATTGGTTATTACAGATCAGTATGGATGTATGGATTCGATGGTAAAGCCAGGCTATATCTCTATTAAAAGCGCTTCGGCATCATTTGATATGAGTGATTCTGCCGGCAACTGCCCTCCGTTGATCATACAATTTACCGACCGGTCTGTTAACGCTGTAAGCAAGCGATGGGATTTTGGCGACAGCACTTATTCATCAGATAACAATCCTGCGCATTTTTACAATTACCCGGGAACTTACATCGTAAAACTTACCATAACAGCAACCGGCGGATGTACCAGCATTTATCAGAGAAGGGTTGTAGTAAAAGGGCCAGAGGGGCATTTTACCTACACGCCGTTGGCTGGTTGTAAACCTACCCAGGCACATTTTACGGCATCTACCAACAACCGCAATTCTTTTGTATGGGATTTTAATGATGGTACTATTCTCAGCGGAACAGATTCAAATGTTATACATGCATACCTGTACCCGGGGAAATATGTTCCGAAAATGATTTTGGTTGATGAAGGAGGTTGCCAGGTACCCATCAGGGGAAAAGACACCATCGTTGTAAGCGGGGTAAAAGCCAGCTTTAGTTTCAGTAAAAAACTATTGTGCGACTCCGGCCTTGTTGTTTTCAGTGATTCTTCAACATTGGTAAATGACAGCATCACCAGATATGTTTGGAATTTTGGTGATGCAGGCACCGCCAACAACAGTAACCCTGTTCACCGCTATTCAACTACCGGTATATTTTATCCATCATTGGCAGTAATTACAAGGCGTGGATGTACCGATACTTTACAGGCTTCTACCCCATTAAGAATTGTTGCCTCACCCAGGATAGCGATTGCTGCTTCGGCAAATGGTTGTGTACCACTGGCAATGACGTTTAACAGCCAACTGCTTGTACCGGATACATCGGCCATTAACTGGAAATGGAATTTTGCAAACGGCAATGTTTCCTCTGTTGCTGCACCATCAACCCAACACTATACTACCGCAGGTATTTACGGTATTAATTTGATTGGCACCAACAGCAGCGGATGCAGGGACAGTGTGACAAAGAATATTGAAGCATACGCTATACCCGTAGTAGATGCCGGCACAGACCTTATACTTTGCAAAGGAAGCTTACTAAACCTGCAGGCATCAGGAGCCAGTACTTATAGTTGGTCGCCTGTAACAGCATTGAGTTGTACCAATTGTAATAATCCTGCTACCAATGCTTCCAACGATATCCGTTACACCGTAACAGGTACTTCTTTACATGGCTGCAGCGCTAAAGACAGCGTAGCAGTTAAGGTAATCAGCAAGTTTACTTTTAAATACAGCAACAGCGATAGTGTATGCCATGGCCAGTCGAAGAGCCTTTCGGCCAGTGGGGCCAACAGCTATTCCTGGACGCCAACAGCCGGCCTCAACAATGCAGCAATCGACAACCCGGTTGCAACACCGGATATCACTACTATTTACAGGGTAATAGCTGCTGATGCTGAAGGATGTTTTAAAGATACCGGCTATGTGGCCATCAGGGTAAACCAGATACCATCAGTAGAAGCGGGCGTAGATAAAACCATCAATGTGGGCCAGTCGATTGACCTTATCCCGGTAATTTCTGCAGATGTTATCAATGTAAACTGGTCTCCTACAAGCGGGGTTTTCAGGAATACTTACCCGGGTATTACGGTAAAACCAATTGAGAATACAGAATATAAAGTGGAGGTAAAAAATAAGGGTGGATGTATGGCCAGGGACAGGGTTACGGTATTTGTAATCTGCAATGGATCAAACATTTTTATACCGAATACTTTTTCACCGAATGGAGATGGTACAAACGATGTGTTTTATCCACGGGGAACCGGTTTATTCAAAATTAAAAACCTGCGCATTTATAACCGTTGGGGTGAAGCCATATTCGACAGAAGTAATTTTGATGCCAACAACCCGGCCTTTGGATGGGATGGCAGCAGCAAAGGAATGAAACTGAACGCTGATGTATTCATTTATACACTGGATGTAATTTGTGACAACGGTAGCATTTTAACTTACCGGGGAAATGTTGCTTTAGTTAAATAACCTTCTTTTTATAAACTGTAAAAGGCTGGCCAAGCAGGCTGGCCTTTTTTATGTGTTTGATTTTGAATAAGTAAGATGATATACTACTTTCAAAATTTATTAGTTTGTGAAAAGAATGCCAAAATTTGGTATAATTTTAGAAACATGTAATATTGTACCTATTGAAGCATAAGGCAGCATTTATTATAAATTAATAATCCTATTAGAGACTTCCTGCTTTTCACATAGTAATACTGTCAAGACTTTAATGAAACACAAGAAAAAATATATCTCCCTTTCTTTAAAAGGGTACCTCTTTATATGTATCGTGCTCAGTACACAAATGCTGCTTTCGCAACCCATAGCGAATTTCAGTGGTACCCCTTTATCAGGATGCGCCCCGCTGACTGTTAATTTTACTGATCTTTCAACCGGAACGCCCACAGGCTGGAGCTGGAATTTTGGAAATGGCTCGCTGTCAGCCCAAAAAAATCCATCTACTACATTTTTTACTCCCGGTGTTTATTCGGTAACGCTTACCGCAACCAATAGCAGCGGTGCCAATACCCTTACAAAAACACAGTATATTACCGTATATGACAAGCCTACTGTAAATTTCACGGTGAGTGATTCATCTACCTGTATCCCGATTAATGTTCAATTCAGGGATTTAAGCAGTACTTCTTTAGGCACCATTACAAGCTGGAGATGGGATTTTGATGATGGAAATTCTTCTACAATTCAAAATCCAGAACATTTATACAACAGGGCGGGCAATTATAATATTACTTTAAGGGTTACCAATACCGGTGGTTGCTCGAACACCCTTACCAAACTGGCCTACATAAAAGCCGCCGATTCAATAAAAACAAATTTCAGGTTTTCTCAAAGTAACAATTGCAAACCACCTCAACTGATCACTTTTACCAATACCACTACCGGCCCAGGCACACTTAGCTATTCGTGGGACTTTGGAGATGGCGGCACTTCTACTTTAAGAAATCCGACATATAATTATCTTACGGGCGGGATATACACTGTTAGTTTAATCATCAATAATAATTTAGGCTGTAAAGACACACTGGTGTTGAAAGATACACTGATAGTAAGAAATGTATCATCAGTTATCAACGGGCCTGATAGTGTTTGTCAAAATGTAAATGTTTCTTTTACAAATGCAAGCGTTCCTGCACCACTATCTTCTACATGGAATTTTGGAGATGGTACTTTTTCAGTTGGCACAAGTGCCTTAAAAAAATGGGTTACTGCGGGTAATTATGATTTAAAATTATCGAACAATTACAGCAGTTGTTCAGATTCTGTCATTAAAAGAATTACTGTATTGCCTCCTCCGGGTGTAAATTTTACTTCGGATGATTCCAACTCATGCAGAACACCTTTTACCGTTAGTTTTACCAGTTTAAATCCAAACGCCGTAGGATGGTCGTGGGATTTTGGCGATGGGTCAGGATCCGGCTACAACCCAACCCATGTGTACAACAATCCTGGTATTTACACTGTGGGACATTCTATAACAGACCGTTATGGCTGCCTGAGCATTTTGTATAAAAGGAATTTTATTAAAATAGCTCCACCAACTGTATCAATCGATAATGCAGAGGGCGGCGGATGTATACCTTATGAATTTAAACCTTTACCAATTGTTACATCTGTAGACAGTATTGCAAACTATTTGTGGGACTTCGGAGATGGCGCTACTTCAACCGATACCTTTCCTTCACATATTTACAATTCATCTGGTACATATACTATCAAACTTACGATTACAACTAATGGTGGATGCGTTGATTCAGCTATTATTGTGGATGGAGTTAAAACAAATACAAAGCCACTGGTAAACTTTAATGTTAATCCATTAACCCAATGCCCGGGGCTTAATTTTCAATATACCGACCTTTCAGTAAATGTAGACAGATGGGAATGGAAATTTGGTGATGGGAGCGGTTCAACACTCCAAAACCCGCAACATGCATACAGTGATTCGGGTAAATATTCTGTTAGTCTAATTGCCTTTGCAAATGGCTGTGCAGATTCTGTTACCAAAGTAAAAATAATAACGGTGCTGCCCGGCCTTGCCAGGTACAGGCCAATATACAATTGCCTGAACAAAAAAGAAGTATTTTTCAAAGACAGTTCTATTTTGCCGCAAAGCTGGTTGTGGGATTTTGGGGATGGCAACACATCGGCCGTACAAAATCCAACACACCAGTTTGCCAACTACCAGGTATATATGGTATCCTTAACAACTACGTACGGTAGTTGCACCAATAAACAAACACAAAGGATAAACATTGTGAATGAGGTACCGGACTTTACCGTAACCAATAACAACATTTGTAAAACAAACACTGTTACTTTTTACCTGGCAAATATCAACAAGGCCAATGTTGTTTCTTATGATTGGGATTTTGGAGATGGGCGTACGCTAACTACCAATTTAGATTCTATCCGCCACACCTACAACAATGCAGGAAACCTTACTGTAAAACTTACCACTACTGATATACATGGTTGTAAAGAAACAACCGCTAAAACTGGCTTTATAAAAGTTAACAGCCCAAAAGCATTGTTTACGGTAAGCCCTTCCGGATGTGCCAACAGTTCTGTAAGTTTTTTTGATAACTCAACAACGGCAGACGGTGTAAACAATATTTCGAAATGGCAATGGCAGTTTGGTGATGGCCAAACACAAACTTATACCGCTCCGGCACCTGTGCCAGTAACACATATGTACACGGCCACAGGTAACTATTTTCCCTATTTAAAAATAACTGATTCGGCAGGTTGCGCCGACAGTATTCCTTTACTAACACCTGTGACTATTTACCAGGCAACAGCAAATTTTTCTGCAGACAATTTTAATACCTGTATTTTAGACACCCTGAAATTAAATAATTTCTCAAGCGGCGATG
>CAXTPJ010000183.1:0-6348 GCA_964245855.1 uncultured Ferruginibacter sp.
TGCGGTAAAATCCCGTGGAGAAACTGCAGTACCTGGCACAAGCGTATAACTGGCTGTTACAGCACTGGTACTGGCTTTACTTAATGCGAGATAGAACCGCATGGTACCGGCAGTAGTAGTCCTTGTTTTACTTACATCGGCGCCGCTCAACACCGGTAAAGTAGAAGAAGGAGGAGTTGTACCTCCCCCTTCTTCTTTTTTACATGATGTCAAGTTAAATATTGCAAACAAACAAACGGCTGCAAATAGCTTAAAACTTAATTTCATTTGTACGATTTTTAGAAAGAACGTAAAGTAAATGCCCACCAGCCATTGCCGCCGATATTAACACCTACTACTAAGATGTCACCGGCCGGATCGCTCGTTTTAGCCAATACATCATAAGTAATGGAAGTAGCCGGAGCGGTAGTTACTTCTCCGCCGTTCCTAACTTTTTGTAAGCCGATGTGAGCGCCCAAGCCATTAAGCGTTAACTGGCCTAAACCCCTGATACCAGCTTTTTCAGTGAAAGTGAAGGTAAAGTTGCCTGAACCCCATGGAGCCTGTGCAGCAGTGTAGTTACTGCTTGGTTGGCAAGAACCTGAGTTGTTCCCTAAATAACCATCTCCAAAAAAGTCGCCTTTGTTATCGTACACAAAAGTTTGGGCACGGTAATCAAAAGTGTATTCATCGTTGAATTCACAGCTTCTTGCTCCAACATCACCAGCACCGCTCGACCACCAGTTACCTGCATCAGGCGCCGCATCGCCAACTTTATAAGCACCGGCTGCTGGATTCAGTTTCCATTTTTTTGACGTACAACCGGCAATAAAACCTTTTACGTTTCTTTCGCAGGCCGTTACATCATCCTGTGCAATCACAATTGGTTTAGTAATAGAATCAAGGCCACCATTATTTACAACGTACAATGTTACATTGTAAGTCCCCATGTTATCAAAGCTGGTTTGTGCAGAATCACCTGATAACAGAGTGGTTGCATTTTGTACTCTCCAGTAAGGAATACTAGCAGAGTTTGATTTATTTACCAGCGTAATATTGTTTGGGTTAGTACCGGGTACTGCCACAAAATCGGGTGTAGCAAGCGCTCCCAGTGTACCGCCTTTTTCTTTTTTGCAGGAAGAAAAAGTAAGGCAGGCAACAGCAGCAATAGCTGCCAGGCCAAAGGTTTTTAAATTATTTTTCATAATAGTAATGTTTGTTTTGATTAATTGTATCCTGGGTTTTGTACCAATTTAGTATTTGTCATGTCGCTGATAGGAACAGGCAATATTTCATTTTTACCTGCAACAAAACCAGGTAATGCTGCTGCTGCTTTTCCGGTACGTACCAGGTCGAAGAAACGGTGTCCTTCTGTAGCTAATTCCAGTCTTCTTTCATTGTAAATGCCTTCCAGTGATACCGGTGTGCTTGTCAAACCTACCCTTGCCCTTACTGCATCAACCAATGCCTGAGCCCTGGTTGTATTTCCACCACCCTGTACAATCGCTTCGGCTTCCATCAGGTAAGTATCTGCCAAACGGATTTCGATATAATCTAATTGATAATTCAACTCGGTAGTTCCCTGCAAAGTTGTTTTGTAAGCGATCTTTGGACCGTACTTTTCTACGAAATAACCGGTGTTATCTGCTCCCGGTTCGTAGCTGCTGCCACTTGCTGCTGTAAGACTGTCCATATTGATGCAGGTAAACCTGTAACGTGGATCAGTTTTAATTGCATTTACCAATGACATGGTCAATGGACAGAAGCCCCAACCAGATGCATAGATAGGGCCGTTGTAATTTCTTGCACCGATCATCTGTACCATTACATTTCCTTCAAAAGCACCCCATGCACCCCAGTCTTGCTGAGCTTTGTTGGTATGCACAATCTCAAAAATTGATTCTGAATTGAATTTGTTTGTTGGAATAAAAATGTCGGGGAAGTTAGCCACCAGGCTGTAACCAAAAGTACTGGTGCTACCGGGTGTACCATTTACATCAGCCAGTTGAGTTGCTGCTTCTGACCATTTTTGTTCGT
Organism: uncultured Ferruginibacter sp.; assembly: GCA_964245855.1. GTDB lineage: Bacteria > Bacteroidota > Bacteroidia > Chitinophagales > Chitinophagaceae > Ferruginibacter. The sequence continues at coordinate 2,017 of CAXTPJ010000183.1, forward strand.
ATAGATATACTTTGCCCAACAATGCTTTTGCAGCGCCTTTTGTAACACGGCCACCTTCGGTAGCAGCAGGAACATTAATTGGCAGGTTTGGTTCTGCAATGGCTTCTGTAAGGTCCTTTTCGATCTGGGTGTACACAGCTTCCGGAGTAGCTTGTGTAAGGTTGTAAATATCCGCAGCAGGAATTGCTCCCACGATCAACGGAACATTTTTAAATAACCTTACCAGGTCGAAATAATAGTAAGCCCTTAAAAATTTTACTTCTGCAGTGTACCTTGCTTTTGCAGCATCGCTCAGGTCAGGAACACCTTCCATTTTGGTAAGCAACAGGTTCGCCCTGTAGATGCCTGTAAAATTCCTTCCCCATAAATCGCCCTGTGGGCCTTGTGCAAGGTTAATGGTAAATTTATCCCAAGCTGTCCAGTTAGGTTGATCAGGCCCCGGAGCAGCGCCACCTGCAGCGCAATCATCAGAAGCAGCATTCAATAAACCTAATTTGCTTGAATAGCTGGAACCGGTTTCAGAGCCTAACGGATCGTACACAGCTACCAGGCCTTTAAATACTTCAGAAGCATTTTTATAATACTGCGTTTCTAAAGTGGTTTGGTTCCCGTTCGGATTTACATCCAGGAAACTTTTTTTGCAGGAATTCAACACCGGCAATGCTGCAAAACACAATGCCAGGTATGCTATATTTTTTTTCATATCAAATTAATTTGTCTTTTAGAAAGTAAGGTTAAGGCCTGCTGTAAACGAACGGGCTTGTGGATAAAAACCACGGTCGATACCATAGCTGCCGCCACCAATTTCAGGATCGTAGCCAGTGTATTTAGTGATAGTAAGCAAGTTGTTGCCGCTCACGTAAATACGCAGTTTTTGTAATTTAAGTTTGCCCATTAATGAAGTTGGCAGGGTGTAACCTAACTGCAACACTTTTATCCTGAAATAATCGCCGTCTTCCAGGTAAAAAGAAGATGGGTTACTGAAATTACCATTTGGATCAGTAATAGATAAACGTGGGAAAGTGTTAGAAGTTCCTGGCCCTGTCCAGCGGTTCAATGCTTTGGTTGTATAGTTGGCAGTTGGGATATCCAGCCTGCGTAAACCATTGTAGATCTGGTTTCCACCGGCACCCTGTCCGAATACAACTAAATCAAAACCTTTGTAACCAACATTGGCTGTAAAACCGTACGACCAGTTTGGAGTAGGGTCTCCAATGAATTTACGATCGGCAGTAGTGATAGCGCCGTCGCCATCGATATCGGCCCAACGGAAGTCGCCGGGTTGAGCGTTTGGTTGAATCAGCCCACCATTTTTATTGGTATAAGCATTGATTTCAGCCTGTGTTTGAAAAATGCCCTGTGTTTCGTATCCGTAAAAAGATCCGATAGCATGGCCAACTGCTGTACGGGACAATTCCAATGCACTTGACTGCATAGTAGCGCCTGTTAAGTAAGTTTTATCTACACCAAGATAAGTAACGGTGTTTTTAAGATGAGAAGCATTTGCTTTCAACTCTACTTTAATATCACCAAATGATTTATGGTATCCCAATTCAAGTTCGTAGCCTGTATTGTTCATGGTAGCTACGTTACCTACTGGTCCGCCTACACCAACATATAATGGTACTGCAACACCCAGCAACATACCGGTTGTTTTCTTTTTGTACCAGTCAAAACCTACTGTAAAATCCCTGTAAACAACCGCATCAAAACCGATGTCTAACTGGCTGGTTTGCTCCCATTTCAAATCCGGGTTAGCAATACCTGCAGGGCTGTTACCAAAAGTGTAGCTGTTACCAAAAGTGTAATTTCTTCCACCATCAACACGGCTAACGTAGTTAAAATCACCAATGTTATCGTTACCGGTAACACCATAAGAACCACGGATTTTCAGGAAGTTTACCACTTTATTTTCTGGCCAGAAATCTTCTTTAGAAGCTACCCAACCCACAGATCCTGAAGGGAAGTAACCATATTTATTATTGTTACCAAAACGGCTTGAACCATCACGGCGCACAATACCTTGCAACAGGTATTTTTCACCGAAATCATAGGTTAAACGGCCATATACTGAACTCACTTTGTGTGGGTAAGCCTGTCCAGCCCATCCCCTGGTAGTAGAATCTACTAAAACCCAATGTGTGTTGGACGCTTCTTCATAAGTGTTTACAGGAAAATCTACCAATGTAGTTCCCTGACCCCTGTTCGTATAATTATCTACATAAGCACCGGTACCAACCAACGCTGTAATGTGATGCTTATCAAAGCTGCGGGTGTAAGAGATCGTGTTTTCCCAGGTATAGTTCATTGCCCTGTTGCTTTCAGTATAGAAAGAATTGTGGCTGGTATTTTTATTAACCGAATTATAATAGTAATAAGGGTTAAAACTTTCACTGCCGTAGAAAGCATATTTAGCACCAATGTTAGTGCGTACTTTTAAACCTTTGATTGGCTCCAGTTCAACAAATGCATTTCCTACTAAATTATCAGACCAGCCATGGTTACCCAGGTGAGTTTTGATAAATGCTAATGGATTAGACATTTCCTGTGCTACATAAGAAGAAAGGCCATAAGGGTTACCGAAAGCATCTCTTACAATACCAAGCCCATCCGGCGTTCCTGCAGCAACAGAAACATTGGTGCTGTTATTGGGGTTTGGAAGATAAGGAGCTGCATTGGCTTCATTCGGATCAGTGATCACCGCTTTTGTAATTGGATCAAGGTTAACTACAGAACTTAAAATACCGCCATATTCTGTATTCAAACCACCAATACCAATTCCTTTTATGTGAGAATAACCGAGGTTGCTACCTACAGTTAACCAGTTGGTGATTTTATGTGTACCGTTAAAACGGAAGTTCAGCCTTTTGTATTCTGAAATGTCAGTTGCAACAATACCTTCCTGGTTAAACATCCCGAAAGAAGTGTAGAAAGTAGATTTATCGCTACCGCCGCTGATACTTAGTTCGTGATCCTGGATTTTAGCACTTTTATTAAAGATAAGCGACTGCCAGTCTGTTCCTTTACCCAGTGAAGCCGGGTTGTTGAAAAGCAATGGACCGCCACCTGCTAACGATGCTTCGTTACGTAAAGTAGCGTATTCAGTAGCATTCAACAGATCCAGTTTACGGGCAGCAGCCTGTGTACCATAATATCCGTTGTAAGCCAAATTAGTTCTGCCGGCTTTACCTTTTTTGGTAGTTACCAGTATAACACCGCTTGCAGACCTTGCACCATAGATTGCTGCAGATGCCGCATCTTTCAGTACTTCAATTGATTCAATATCGCTTGGGTTCAGGTAATCGATACCACCAATATCAACCGGAATACCATCCACTACATACAATGGATCGCTGTTTCCGATAGAAGTAGTACCCCTGATACGCAATGTAGAAGAAGAACCCGGCTGGCCGGAACTTGCAGCAATGGTTAAACCGGAAGCACGTCCTTGCAAAAATTGCTCTACACGTCCAATAGGCTGGTTATCAATGTCGCCTGCTTTTACGCTGGAAATGGCGCCGGTTACTACACTTTTCTTTTGTGTACCATAACCTACCACTACCACTTCTTCCATACTGGAAGTGTTTTTAGCGAGGGTAATGTTGGCATTGTCTATAATGGCCAGTTCTTTTTGTGCATATCCAAGGTTGGATATGATGATGGTTTGAGCTGTTGCAGGAACAGACAACGTGTACACTCCATTTTCATTAGTGGTGGTACCTGTTGTTGACCCTTTTACTAAAACAGAAGCATTGGCGATGCCCTTGCCCTGTTCATCAACTACCTTTCCGGTAATTGTTTTGTTTTGTGCCATTGCAATTACCGCTGTGAAAAAGGCAAAGCATAGCAATAGAATTTTCTTCATAAGCTTTAAGCGTTTTGTTTACTTGTTTTGTTTTGGTTTAAAAATGGTGTTGATTAAAATATTTATAACACGAAATATTTCCGTGCAATTGGTCTTGAACTGTTGTTTTTTAAATGCTGAAATTGGTCTGTCAGGTGCTGACAGGTAATGTAAGAAATGGCAAGTTTCTGATCGTTACTTTTCATCGCAAGCAGTTTAAAAAATTCACCTATTTACTCTTAGGGGGACATTCTAAGCTAAAATAGTATCTAAAATCGTTGTGCAAATATACTTGCAAACGTTTGTAATTATTGGCTTTTATTACAACACTACTACTACATCATTACTTATCATATTGATTTTCAATAAAATAATACTACATCAAGGCTACATCAATGAATTTTTATCTTCAATTTTTTTAAATATTTTTACGAAATGAAATTTTTGGTGTGTCTGCTTTTCGGGTACTTTCTTTTTCAAGATGTATT
>CAXTPJ010000184.1:0-6341 GCA_964245855.1 uncultured Ferruginibacter sp.
GGATTTGAATTATGGAAAACGGATGGTACTGCTGCCGGTACAATCATGGTGAAGGATATCAGTCCTGGCCCAACTTCATCACAACCAGTCAACCTCGTTAATGTAAATGGGGTGCTTTTTTTTACTGCCTCCAGTAATGTAACAGCCAATGACCAGGAGTTATGGAAAAGTGATGGTACAGAGGCGGGTACTGTATTGGTAAAAGATATTTATTCAGGCATCAATGCAAACCCTCCCAATAATTTGATCAATGTAAATGGCACACTGTTTTTTTCTGCCGGTAGCAGTTCAACAGGCCGTGAATTATGGAAAAGCGATGGAACAGAAGCGGGTACAGTACTGGTAAAAGACATTTATACCGGAACAACAGCTTCTGCACCCCGCAACCTTATCAATGTAAACGGAACCCTTTTTTTTGCGGCAGCCGGCTCAGGCAGTACGGCCAATGTTGAACTCTGGAAAAGTGATGGTACCGAAGCAGGTACGGTACTGGTAAAAGATATAATTGCCGGAAACTCAGGTAGCGGGCCAAATTTTTTAACCAATGTAAATGGCACATTATTTTTTACTGCCAGCAATGGCACGGCCGTTAATGGTATAGAATTGTGGAAAAGCGACGGCACCGATGCAGGAACAGTTATGGTAAAAGATATTTATGCCGGAGGCATTTCTTCCAATCCCGCTAGTCTTACTGCAATGGGCAGCATGCTTTTTTTTATTGCATACACGGTAGAAACCGGGTTTGAATTATGGAAAAGCGATGGTACAGAAGGCGGTACGGCCATGGTAAAAGACATCAATCCTTCGGGGCTGGGCGTAAGCGCTTCATACAATATGGTGAATGTGAACGGCACACTTTTTTTTGTTGCAAACGATGGCAGCACGGGTTTCGAGTTGTGGAAGAGCAACGGCACAGAAGCCGGTACCGTATTGGTAAAAGATATTGTTGCCGGCACCACCGGCAGCGCACCCTCGCAACTTACCAACGTAAATGGCACCTTATATGTTGCTACTTCCAACAGCAGTTTCGGAATATGGAAAAGCAATGGTACCAATGCCGGAACGGTGGAAGTTAATGCCGCTACTTTAAATGGCGGCAACATCACCAATTTATATGGAGCCGGCAACTTACTATACTTCACTTACAACGGCTACAAAGCAGGTATCCCTTCTACCGCCACCGGACCTGAAACCTGGAAAAGTGATGGCACCGATGCGGGCACCGCACTGGTGAAAGATATTTGTGTTGCCAACAGTGGCTCCGGCGCAGGTAATTTTTGTGCGGTGGGCAATACCGTATTCTTTACTGCTGATGATGGTCTGAACGGAAAAGAATTGTGGAAGACAGATGGTACGGCCGCCGGGACCCTTATGATAAAAGATATTCATGCAACCGGTAACTCCAATCCTGAATGGCTTACCAATATAAATGGTACGTTGTTTTTTGTAGCGGCTTCTGTAGCCGAAGGGCGGGAGCTTTGGAAAAGTGACGGCACTGCCGCCGGAACGGTGCTGGTGAAAAATATTATGGCCAACACGGCTAACTCAGATCCTGAAAAACTCACCAATGTAAATGGTACTTTATTTTTTTCTGCCACGGCAACCGGCTTTGGAAAAGAGTTGTGGAAAAGCAATGGTACCGATGCCGGTACCGTGATGGTGAAAGATATTGCCGCTGCAACCTTAAGTTCGAGTCCTGATAAACTCACCAATGTTAACGGCACACTTTTCTTCACGGCCAAGAATGGTACTACGGGCAACTTCACCGATGAAGAACTCTGGAAAACAGATGGCACCGAGGCTGGTACTATGCTGGTGAAAGACATCCGTCCCGGTACGGTTGGTGCTGCTCCTGCTTATCTGGTTAACCTGAACGGGATACTTTTTTTTGCCGCCAATGACGGCGTAAACGGACAGGAACTATGGCGTAGTGATGGTACGGAAGCAGGTACAGTAATCTTTAAAGAATTGGTGACCGGCTCGGGGGGATCGTTTCCCATCAACCTTACAGTGATCGGCAATACCCTCTATTTCGGCGCCATCGAATCAGCCACCGGCTCCGAACTGTATAAAAGCGATGGCACGGTTGCAGGTACGGTGCTGGTAAAAGATATCAATACGGGAACGGCTGCTTCTTTACCGGGAAATTTTACTGCTGTGGGCAACACCGTATATTTTGCGGCGGCTACATCAGCCAACGGCCGGGAGCTTTGGAAAACGGATGGCACAACCGCCGGTACTGTGTTGGTGAAGGATATTTATGCCGGGGCCACTGCTTCTACACCGGAATTTTTAACAGCCGTGAACGGCACTTTATTTTTTCGGGCATTAGACCCTTTTAATGGCCAGGAACTTTGGAAAAGCGACGGTACCGGAGCCGGAACTGTTGGATTCGACATTTATCCCGGTACGGGTTATTCCTTTGCCGGGGCTTTTACCCCGCTCAATACATTCCTGTTATTTTCGGCTACAGATCCATTATACGGAACGGAACCCTGGAAGATTGAAACCACGCCGCTGGTTACCAATTTTAACTGGACGGGCAATATAAGCACTGCCTGGGAAACGGCCGGCAACTGGGGCGGCAACACTGTACCAACAGCAACATCGGCAGTCGTTATTCCTGCAGGCAGGCCAAGGTATCCCATTGTTAGTGTAACCACAACTGTTAGAAGTGTTAATTGTGCTCCCGGTACGTCTGTTACAGTAAATCCCGGGGTTTCATTGAATTTATTGAGGTGATGCTGAATGGTAGATTTGATTGATCTGTAATGGTTGAGTACGTAGGTTGTTCAACAGGAAACTAAACATCACCCAAACGGATTATTTTTTTAACAATATGGATAAATAATTTTTACAGTATGAACCAATTGAAAAATTTACGTATAATGAAAGGAAGCAATAGGATAGCCGTAATCGTTGCAGCAATGATGTTGCTATTGACCGGCCAGGTAAAAGCGCAGTCGCCCGAACCGCCTGAATTTACCAACTTTGCTGTTGGTGGGGCAAATTCAGGTGAATTTACTACCAACAATTTTAAATGTATTGCAATTGGGAAAGCCAACAGGATATGGGCTGGTACACAGTATGGAGGTTTATATTATTATGATGATGACAATACCAATACCTGGCATAAGTCAACCCGGCTTACCAATGTATTCATCAATGATATCAAGGCTGATCCGGATGGAGGTATTTGGATAGCGCAATCCGGTACTACCTCAGTTGGTGGAAACTCTAACATTGCAGGAGGAGTAAATTACTTTCCCCAGGTAAATGACGGTAATATTTTTTACAGTGTGTTGGGGACCACCACCGACGGAGACCTGCAAAGCCGCAATGCAAAAGCATTGTACCTCGATCAAAGTTATGGTTCTGTAACCGGTCGCCTGCCCCGTCCCTGGGTAGCACAGGGTTCTTACATTTCATCCTTCAATACTTATCGTGGCGGTATCAACATCGGGTTAAATGCGGAGCAGCCTTTTTTTCGCCGGCTCGATGGCGGCCACTTTGGAACAGGGCAAACCATCACTTCCATTTGCGAAGCCATTGGCGGCAATGGCAGGGAAGTATGGGTAGCGGTAAGACAGAATGGTCCAACGCCGCAAATATTGCGGTACAAGCCAAATGGCGATACGCTTATGGATCCATACACCAATGCCAATACGCCGGCATTGCCTGCCGGCTTTATTGCCCAGGCCATTCATTTTGATGGGGCAGGTAACCGCTGGATAGGCTTAAAGGCCGGTGGCCTGGTTATTAAAACAAACAATGGATGGGTAACCATGAACAGTGAAAGCCTGATGCCGCCAGGCACTGCTGTTAACTACAATGCCATTGCTTCAGACAGGTTTGGCAATGTGTACATTGGCACCAGTAATGGTTTGCTTGAATTTCAATCGCCTACTTTTTATCCGGCCTCCAGTCCTGACAATGTAAACTCTTATAAATTGTACACTGAAACAGATGGCCTGGTCAACAACAATGTAACCGGCGTATCGTATGATAACGCTCATGACCGCCTGCTGATAGCTACCAGTGGTGGTGTTTCTTTTATGAAGAAAAACATTCCCAATATCAGGGGAGTGGTGTTTGATGTGTTTTGTGATCTTGATAATCCCAATGCATCGCCAGGACTGCAACGCAGGCCTTTGTCTTCCGGGGTAACAGTACGCCTGTTAAAAAATGGCGTTACAGAAGAAATTACTACACCGAGGGCAGATGGTGTTTTTGAATTGTTGGAAGCCCAAGACAATGAAACCTACACTGTAGAAGTACAGTATGTTGGCAGAAGGGGTACTATCACTTACGCTTACCCAAATATTAAAAATCATTCATTTGTAGAACCTGCCCTGATACCCAACAGCCTTATGGGTGAAATAGAAGCATTTTTGCCGAAGATGGAAAACCGCTGTTTCCCGCTTAAAATGACCTTCCAGGTGGAAGTGAATTTACCGATCTTTTGTACAGAAGCATTTACCACAGGCGGCTATGATGCAGCATTTGGTTATTTCCTGCAAGAAACCATTACGCAGGATCATAAGAAGCGGGTAGAAAATATGGCGCACTACTATACATCAATGGCAACAGTATATAATCTTGGGGGCAATGCTACCGATTTGGCGGCAGATGTAACCGCCAATCTTTTTGATGCGGTAGAGTCGCTCAAGGGCTTTGTTGAATTTGGCATATCGCTGAAAAAAGCCGGTAATAAAAACACCTATAAAAAAATACAGGACCAGGTTGAAAAGGGTTTGGTAAATGCCCTGCAGGCATTGCGGGAAGGCTTTAACCAATTGTTGATCTCCTCATCTTCTTATGTAAAAGATGAACAAACCAAAAAACTTTTTGAGCGTTGCATCAGTTCGCTGAATGAAGTGGCGGAAGTAGTGATTGAAATTTTTGATAAAAATTCTAACAGGGCAGGTGGGATAAAAGTATTGGTGGATAACCTGAAAAAAATAGTAGCACAAAAAACAGCTATCTATTATTACCGGGAAAGCTACGCCAGGGACAGGCACCAGTATTTTGTTTCTGCCACCAGTTTATCAGCTTATGCAAACCAGTCGAATTTAACTTATGAACAGGGTTTTGATAACCTGTATAACCCCAATACCAACTCGCTGGTAAAATATGGAAAAGATACACTGGATCACCGCAAGGCTTCCATTGGCACACTTAACAGGGGGGCTAAAGTTGCAGACATGGCCTCCAATGCGCTGGACGCCGCTTCGGCACTGGCATTGATACCCGGCGGGCAACTGGCGGGGAGCATTGCAAAAGGGCTTTCATTTTTTGCCAAAGCATCAAAAACAGCCACCCTGGTAGCTGCAGTTTACATTGCAGGTATAGGTACAGCAGAAGAAGCTGATCTTTCAGATGAGATAAAAGCAAAAGCAGGCTTTGCCAACAGGCCGGCCGCCGGTGGAAATACAGTTACGAATATTGCACTGGATGCGCCGGATTCGCTGATGGCAAGAAAGAACCGCTACAACCAGCGCATTACTGAATTGCAGCATATCTATTTAGCAACTGCTTACGATTCGGTTGCCTATGCCAATAAACTGGAACAGTTGACCATAGATGATTCATTGTACAATGTGGCTTTAACGACTACGCTACATGGTATGTGGGCTTCTACTGACTCTGCCGTATCAAAAATTCCTTCTTTTACAGGCAGGATGAAAAAAGTGATAGACTCTTTTGTTTCGCTGCAATATACCCTGCGCCAGTCCTGGTACTTTCAAAATGTGGCCTATGTTTTTGAACCCAATAAATCAACTTACCGCAGCGGGCTCGACAGTATTGTAAATGAAATAAAGCTGGCCAATGATTCTGCTGTAAACGGTATTGCTTCACTCATCAATGATATCAATACCAATAATATCAGCACAGATGCTTACCTGGTGCAGGAAGGTTACCGCATCAATCATTTACACACACCGGGTTCTGCAGGTTCGGTTACTTATACCTTTAGAAATGCCGGTGGTATTGCACAAAACAATGTCCGGTTTAAGATAAGCGCCCCTACCAATGGCTATACAATTACCGGGGCAGATTCTGTAAATGTGGGGAATATTCTTCCGGGCCAGGTCAAGCAGGTGACGTTTAATTTTCTATCGCCGTCAACTGACAGTATAGGCGATTACACTATTACAGTAAAAGCTAATAACGGACGGTTTAAAGATGTTTTTGGTACGCTCTACGTAAATGACCCGAATAAATTTTTTACGGTAAAGAATGGCAACTGGAACGACCCAACAACCTGGAACGCCAATGCGGTGCCTGGAAGCAGCAACAGTGTTTACATCAGTCATAACGTTACAGTTACTGCGGATGCC
>CAXTPJ010000185.1:0-6336 GCA_964245855.1 uncultured Ferruginibacter sp.
CCCCATATTATTTACAATAAGCTGGTAGTTTTTCACAATACTCATCAGCATAATACCTTGGTTTTAATTTAAAAATATTAAATTAAAATTACTAAAATAAAACCACTTAAACAATTTGCTCCACCAAAGCAATATAAGTTTTTATACCATCTTCAATTTCTGACAGGTAAATATATTCATCAGCCGTATGGCTCCTGGCACTATCGCCCGGTCCCATCTTCAACGTTGGAAAAGGCATCAGCGCTTTATCCGAAGTGGTGGGCGAACCATAGTATCCTTTGCCCAATGCAATCCCTGCCTTTACCAGCGAATGATCTAAGGGAATGGAAGTCGATTTCATCCGGGTAGTCCTTGGTTTAAACTGGCTCTTTAAATTCTTTTTCAACGCTTCCAGTATTTCATCAAAATTGTACAACTCATTTACCCTTACATCAATTACATATTTGCACTGCGCCGGCACCACATTGTGCTGTTTGTTATCGGTATCAATAACGGTAACGGTTAGCCGGGATTCCCCCAGCAGGTCACTTACTTTTTCAAATTGGTAGTTGCGTATCCAGTTAATGTCATCGATTGCTTTGTACAGTGCATTTTCACCTTCATTCCTGGCAGCGTGGCCGGCCCTGCCCGAAGCAACACAATCAATCACCATCAACCCTCTTTCTGCAACTGCCATTTCCAATTTGGTTGGCTCTCCTACAATACCAAAATCAATTTTACCAAGATAAGGCAGCACCAGTTCAATGCCATTTACACCACTGATCTCTTCTTCAGCACTGGCAGCAAACACCACATTGTGTGCGGTATTTGCCCGATCGTAAAAATGCAGAAAAGTCGCTATCAATGAAACCAGGCAACCACCTGCATCATTGCTGCCCAGGCCAAACAATTTACCGTCTTTTTCAATAGGTATAAAAGGATCCAGTGTATAACCTTTGTTGGGCAGTACGGTATCATGGTGACTGTTTAATAAAATGGAAGGCTTATTTACATCGTAGTGCTTATTCTTCGCATAAATATTATTACCCACTCTTGCAAAAGGAATTCCATGCCCCTCAAAAAAAGTACAGATTATTTCCGCCGTGTCATTTTCTTCTTTCGAAAAAGAAGGTGTGGCAATGAGCTGCTTTAACAACGCCACTGCATCCTCATAATGTTTTTTGTTCATTTTATTGTATTAAAGTTCCGGCAGTTTGTTCAGTTAAGTTTTGCAAAAGGTCTTTCGCATCGCCAATCAATACCTCTTTTACACCGCTATCAATGGCTGCAAAAGCATTGTCTATTTTCGGCAGTATGCCATCAAACAATTTATTGTCTGCCAATAATTGCCGGTATTTTTCTTTGGTAATTAAATTGATCACCGAGTTATCATCTTCCACATTTTCCAAAATCCCTTTCTTCTCAAAACAATAGATCAGCCGTACATCATATATTGTTGAAAGTGCAGTTGCCAATGATGATGCTATGGTATCAGCATTGGTATTTAAAATCTGGCCTTTGCCATCATGTGTTAGCGGCGCAATAACCGGAACAATGTTTTGCTGTAATAAAATATGCAATAAGTTCGAGTTGATGTTGCCTGTTACAACATCTCCGGCAAAGCCATAATCAACGCCCCTATCCCCTGAAGGGGAAATCAATACAGGTCTTTTAACCGCAGGGATTATATTAGCATCTGCACCGGTTAAACCAATTGCATTGCAACCCAACGCTTGTAATTTGGCTACTATTTGTTTGTTTACCAATCCCCCATATACCATCGTTACTACGTCAATGGTTGCTTCATCTGTTATTCTCCGGCCATTGATATACTTTGATTCAATGCCCAATTGATCACCGATTTTCGTTGCAATTTTTCCACCGCCATGAATAAGAATAGATCCTCCATCCCCTAAAAGGGAGTTATTCATCGTGCCTTCTTTTTTTACTGATGGTATTTTAGCAAAGTCTGTTAAAAAGTCTTTCAATTTATCCTCATTGTCAATAATATTGCCCCCAATTTTTATTACGAAGAGTTTTTTTTTGACGACATTTTTAAATTCAATATTCACTGGAAAGTTTTCTTTTGCAGTTTGAGCTTTTTGTAAAGCAGCAATCATTAAATCTATTTTTTTCAAAACGTTTTCTAAGCTATAAAGTACTTCTTTATTTTTAAATCTTAAAACTGTTATACCAAATTCCTTCAAATCACGTTCTCTCTCCTCATCATAGATTTTAACTTCTTTATTCTCATGATAGCCCCCGTCTAATTCTATAACCAACCTTACCTGGTGACAATAAAAATCTGCAATATATAAAGACAGAGGATGATGCCTGCGAAATTTCAATTTCCAGTCATTTATTTTTATAGCGTTCCAAAGAATTTCTTCTGCGTTAGTCATCTTTGCTCTTAATTGCTCTGCTAAATCAAAGAGAATAGGATTGGCTCCATAGTGCATATTAAACCGTTTGGTCCCATCGCCTAAAGGAGAGTTATTCGTAGAGTTTTTATTATTGCTACCACTCATTCGGTTATAATTTATATTATAAACTTTGGAAGACCTTTCTTCAACTGTCATTGCCTTTAGTCATATTCAGCAGAGTCCAATTATAACTCCCTTCAGGGGATGGGGGCAATTATTTCACTCAATACCGCCTGCGCTGCCCAAACCCTGTTGGATGCCTGTTGTGTTACAATACTGTTGGCGCTGTCCAGCACTTCATCACTCAACTCTACATTTCTTCTTACCGGCAGGCAATGCATCACTTTGGCATTGTTGGTGAGCTTTAATTTATTCGCAGTCAGCATCCACGAAGGATCGTTGGTGTAAATGCGGCCGTAATCATTGTAAGTACTCCAGTTTTTTACATAAACAAAATCAGCATTGTTCAATGCATCCTCCTGGTTGTGTGTAATGGTGGCACCTTTGGTAAACTGTTCGTCCAATTCATAATCTTCGGGATGCGTAATTACAAAATCGGCTTTGCCCCACGCATTAATCCATTGTGCAGTTGAATTAGGAACGCATTGCGGCAATGGCTTGATGTGTGGCGCCCAGGTTAAAACGATCTTCGGTTTACCCCCTCCGCCCCCTAAAGTGGGAACTTTAAGCAACTCTTCCTGTATAGTTACAATATCCGTTAATGATTGCAATGGGTGCAGTGTGGCACTTTCCAGACTTACTATCGGCACACCGGCAAATTCCATAAATGATTTAATGACCAGTTCGCTGTAATCATCTTCTTTGTTTTGTAAAGATGGAAAAGCCCTGATGCATAAAATATCAAAATAATTCCCCAAAATTGGTGCTGCATCTTTCACATGCTCAACCGTATTGCCACTCATGATAGCGCCATCTTCAAACTCCATCGCCCAGCCTTCTTTATCTACGTTGAATACAATGGCTTCCAAACCCAAATTAGCAGCGGCCACCTGTGTACTCAGCCTTGTTCTTAAAGAGGGGTTTAAAAAAATTAAACCGATGCGCTTGCCGCTTCCCATGCCTTTATCAGCAAAAGGATTTGCTTTGTAAGCCAATGCCTTTGCAACCAAAGCATCGATATCATCAACATCATGTACAGAAATAAAATTTTTCATTTTTGTATTTTTTTGAAGTTGCTTCCAGTCAACCACCGTAGTATTTTCAACGGCTTCCGTGAATTTGTTAGCGTTTTACAACCATTATAAAAAGGACTTATTACTAAATAAAAAACGAATAACTTCTTAATTTTTTTATGTAACAAGCTTTAGTAATTCTTATCAGCATCGTTGTGTCACTCACTTGTGCTGCATATTTCCATAGCAGCTAATAAAATACCGATGATAATTTATGCTGAAGTCAATTCTTCCTTGATCGCTGCTAAAAAAATATCCGCTTCTGGCTTGCCCAAATTCAATGCCGGCAACAGCCTGATCACATTGGGTTTTGCTTCACCGGTAAATATTTTATGTTTGAACAAAAGGTTCTTTTTTACATCCTTTAATTCTTCCGGCAACTCAATTCCTATCATTAAGCCTTTGCCACGTACTTCTTTAATTTTTGGCAACTGCTTCAATTCGTTTATCAAATAATCTCCGATCGTTTTTGCATTCCTGATGAGCGCATCTTTCTCTATCACTTCCAACACCGCCAAAGCCGCTGCACAAGCCAAATGATTGCCTCCAAAAGTTGTCCCCAACATAAAATGCTTTGGTTGAATGTTGGGTGCAATAGAAATACCTGCAACTGGAAACCCGTTCCCCATGCCTTTCGCCATCGTATAAATATCTGCGTTCACACCACTGTGATCATGCGAATAAAAAAGGCCACTTCTTCCATATCCACACTGCACCGAATCTGCAATGAACACTGCATTGTATTCATCACATAGGCTTCTTATTTTTTGAAGAAAAGAATCAGGTGCAACATTGATCCCGCCTACACCTTGAATGCCTTCAATGATCACAGAAGAAATATCATTGGTTTTAAATGCTTCTTCCAAGGCTGCTTCATCATTAAAAGGAAGAAAGATAACATTGTCAGTTTGATTGACCGGCGCAACAATATTTGGATTATCAGTTGCCGCCACTGCCAAAGATGTCCTGCCATGAAACGCCTTTTTAAAAGCGATGATCTTTTTTCTGCCGTTGTAAAAAGAGGCCAGCTTCAACGCATTTTCATTGGCTTCCGCACCGGAACTGCAAAGAAACAATTGATACTCTTCCTTGCCGGAAACCCTGCCCAATTTTTCTGCCAACTCAACCTGCAATGGAATTTTAATAGAGTTGGAATAAAAGCCAACCTTATGTAACTGATCTTCCAACCGCTGCACATAATGCGGATGTGTATGGCCGATAGAGATCACCGCATGACCACCATACATGTCTAAATATTGTTGCCCTGCATCGTCCCAAACATAAGACCCTTCGGCCTTTACAATGGTGATGTCGTTGAGTGGATAAACGTCGAATAGTTTCATGCCCTGTCCCCTAAAGGGAAACTTAGATTGTGAGTGAAAAAATAATAGCCTGTATTTTCTAAAGATAAAAGATCATAAAATCAGCATACGCTAAAGTCCCCCTTCGGGGGATTGAGGGCGCCTAAAAATAATTTGCTTTCAATTTCAACCCCGCCGTTTCCTCCAATCCAAACAGCAGGTTCATATTTTGCACAGCCTGTCCACTGGCGCCTTTTAATAAGTTATCAATGATCGAATGTATTACCAACTTATTACCAACTTTTTCCATTTGTATCATCGCTTTGTTTGTATTTACAACCTGCTTCAAAAAGATAGGTTCTATACTAACGGTTACGAATGGTTGGTTGGCATAAAAAGTTTCATACAGTTCATTTAATGCTGACAGACTTTCATCACATTTTACCTGTGAACTGATGAAGATGCCACGGGTAAAATCTCCCCGCCAGGGAACAAAATTAAAATCCTGTTCTGTTAAAGAAATACCAGGCTGCAATGATTGAATGGATTGTAATATTTCCGCATTGTGTTGGTGCGTTAATGTTTTGTAGGCCTGTATATTATTTTGCCGCCAGCTAAAATGAGAAGTAGCAGATAAACTCTGACCTGCACCGGTGCTGCCTGTAATGCCTGTTGTATAAACTTCCTGTAATAAACCGGCTTTGGCCAAAGGCAACAACCCTAACTGGATGGCTGTTGCAAAACAACCCGGGTTGGCAATATTACTGGCAGATTTAATCTTGTCTTTCTGCAACTCCGGCAAACCATACACAAAATTTCTTGTTCCAATTTGTGCATCCTTTGTCAAACGAAAATCATTGGCAAGATCAATGATCTTTATGTTGTCAGCAATGATATGCGCTGATAAAAATTTCTTCGAATCCCCATGGCCCAAACATAAAAACAATACATCAATACTGCCATCCTTTAAAGCAGCAAAATCATCGGTAAACTTCAAATCAGTTTCGCCCAATAAATCCTGGTGTATCTTATGAACAAAATTACCTGCGTTGCTATTGCTATGTACAAATGCAACCTCCGCATGGTAATGATGGAGCAACAAACGGATCAATTCGCCACCCGTGTAACCGGCTCCTCCAATAATGCCAACTTTTAATTTATTCACCATCGGCATCATTTTTTACAGAGTGAAAAATGGCCGTTTGATTGCCAAAGATTTTTGTAAAGCCCCTTACATCATCCCCTGTCCAGCCATTGTTCATTTCGCCATACTTACCAAACTTGGCACTCATTAAATCATACGGCGATTCTATGCCCGTTACCTGGAAACGATAAGTATCCAGCTCTACAAATACTTTCCCGGTTACATTCTGCTGCGAGTTAATAAAGTATGCTTCAATGTCCCTCATTACCGGCTCCAGTATTTGTCCTTCATGCAGC
>CAXTPJ010000186.1:0-6335 GCA_964245855.1 uncultured Ferruginibacter sp.
TCTCTACACCTGTTGGGGGCGTTCCAAGGGTTATAAAACCAGGTATCAACGGTTGGTTACACGATTCCGGCAACATTACTCAACTGAAGACAATCTTTGACGAGATCAAAGCCAATCCTGCTATTTTAGCCCAATACGGCGCCAAAGGAACCGAGATTGTGGTAGATTATACACCGGAAAAAGTAAATAAAAAGCTGCTTGAAATATATGATGACATGTTAAAATAAGTTATCTTTTTATATATTTACCACCTGTTATATCCGTACAAAAAAGACAATATCACCTGAATGCCTCCTGTACCGAAGTTATTTCCCGGACAATGATTTAGTGAAACCCAAAAATTTCATCGCTATATGATTGGTAAATTGAGGCTGAAAATAATAGACGTATTGCGTGGCACAAACGTTTTGGCTGTGTTGGCTGAATTAAAACAACATCAATATCTCCCTAAAAAAGAATTGGAATTGATCAGCAAAACCAGGCGAGATAAGGTTTTCAAACTTGCTAAACAATACACTACCTATTATTCAAAATTTAATTCGTTCGAAGAATTACCGGTTCTTACAAAAGATATTATTCGTAACAATACGAACGCATTATTTTCATCCGCCTATACAAAAAAGCTTTTTAAAAAACAAAGCGGCGGCTCTACCGGCACTCCGCTCAATTACTATACTACTGTTGAATCTCAATCTTATTTGTGGGCAGCCATTATAATGAGCTGGGAAACGGCGGGTTACAAAATGGGCGATAAAGTAGGTTTTTTAGCTGGCACTTCCCTGATTAAACAAGGCTTTCCCAACAAAGTTTTTTATACATTATTCAACATAGAAAATTATCCTGCAACACCTTTGAATGACGAGATTTTGGAAGCCCACCTGCAGGACATGAAGCGCAAAAAGGTAAAGATCATTTATGGTTACGCCCATGTGATCAATGAACTGGCAGATTACCTAAAAAAGAAAGACCCCAATTTTTTACCCGACCTGAAAGGCATTGTATCCACTTCAGAAATTCTGACAGATGAAATGCGCCAGAATATTGCCGGTGCATTTAAAGTAAAAGTAGTAAATCAGTACGGATGCAATGAAGGCGGCACTTCTGCGTTTGAGTGTAGCGAAGGCAAGATGCACCTTATCAGCACCAAGATTGATTATGAGATACATGAAGACGGTTACCTGATCAGCACCGATTTGCCCAACGAAGGCTTTATGATGCTGAAATACGATACCGGTGATATTGTAGATATGTCGCATGAAGGTTGCAGTTGCGGCAGGACATTCCCGGTAATTAACCGGGTAATTGGCCGCACCAACGACCTGGTAATAGACAAACATGGCAACAGGCTGCATGATTCATTTTTCTATTTTATGTTTAAGCTGGAAACCAGCGTTAAGCAATACCAGGTAGAATACAACGATGATATTATAACGGTGAATATTAAAACCACAGGCGATAAAAGCAAAGAGGAACTGGAAAAATGCCTGGATAAATTAAAACAACAGGTAGATTTTAAAGAATACCGGTTGCTGATGAATGAACCATTTACCATGTTACGGAATGGCAAACACAAACAGGTGATCGACAACAGAAAAAAGCAGGTAGAACAAATAGCATAGTAATTTTTTATTGTGCTGCTTAGTTTGTTCTTTTGCACCAAATTATAATGCTATCAATGGCAAATGCCAACAATAGCTTCCGATTTTAACCCTATTAAATAACTTCATTTTTTTTACTATGCGGATATGGTTTGATATCTCCAACTCGCCACACGTAAATATGTTTTATCAGTTGATAAAAGAACTGGAAGCAGGTGGGCACACCGTCATCATCACCAGCAGGCCATTGGCCAACACCATTCAGTTGCTTGACCAGCGAGGGTTACAGCATACGATTGTTGGTGAACACTATGGTAAAAACTTCCTGAAAAAAGTATTTGGTTATCCTATCAGGGTATTGCAACTCCGTAAATTTTTAAAGGATAAAAAAATTGATGTTGCTGTTTCGCAGAGTTCATTCCACTCGCCGGTAGTAGCAAAGTTATTGGGTATCCCTTCTATTTATACAAACGATAATGAACATGCAATGGGCAACCAGCCTGCATTTTATTGCGCTACCAAAATATTGATCCCCGAAAATTTACCGGTTAAGAACATTGCTAAAAATGGTATTTCTGCAAAAAAAGTATTGCAATACCCTGGCGTAAAAGAAGGTATTTATTTATGGAGTAAAGGCGAAGCCATCCAGGAAAAAAGAAAAGAAAATACCAGCGGGAAAATAAAGATCTACATACGCCCCGAACCGCAAACAGCGCAATATTACAAAGGCAAAGAAAACTTTTTGGATGATACCATCCTGGAGTTGCAGTTAAAATACAGCATTATTGTTTTACCAAGGGATGCCAATCAATCGAACCATTACAAGCAGGAAAAATTTCATGCTACCACCGTTCCGGATAAACCATTGGGCTTTGACGCCATCGCTGCAGACTGCACCATTTTCATAGGTGCCGGCGGTTCTATGACAAGGGAAATGGCCATACTTGGTGTGCCAACCATTTCGGTTTACCAGGATGCATTGCTGGAAGTAGATTCTTATTTGCTTTCTAAAAATCTCATGCTGCATGAACCCAATATTACTGCAGAAAAAGTAGTGAGCTACATTGAAAGTTTACAAAACAAACCGCCTGCATTGGAATTAATGAATAAAGGCAAAGAAGCATATAATTTATTTAAAACCGAAATTTTTAAATTCGAAAAAAAATGACAAGAGTTGCATTAATTGGCGCAGGTAAAATGGGTATTTCTCACCTGGCAATATTGGGCGCCCATCCCGGCGTGCAGGTAGTTGGCGTGGCAGATACTTCTAAAATAGTGACCGATGTATTAGGCAAATATTCACCGTTTGAATGTTTTGCAGATTATCAAAAAATGCTCGATAAAACCAAGCCGGATGCGGTTATTGTGGCAGCGCCTACCAAATTCCATGGCAGTATTGTAAAAGAATTACTGCAGAAAGGGATGCATGTATTTGTTGAAAAACCTTTTTGTTTAAGTGTAAACGAAGGTGCTGAACTGGTACAACTGGCCAAACAAAAAGGCGTTGTTACACAGGTGGGTTATCACAATAAATTCATCGGCACATTTGAAGAAACCAAACGCCTGATAACTTCCGGTGCTATTGGCGATATCGAACATTTTGTTGGTGAAGCATACGGCCCGGTAGTGGTAAAAAAGAAACAGGAAACCTGGCGCTCCAAACCGGAAGAAGGCGGCGGCTGTTTGCTGGATTATGCATCGCATGTATTGGATTTGCTGAACTACATAGTGGCGCCGCTTGATAAAGTGCATGGCGCTATTTTAAAATCAATTTATTCAGGAAGTGTTGAAGATGCAGTGTATGCTTTACTCGAAACCAACACTAAAATTTCCGGCGTATTATCGGTCAACTGGAGCGATGAAACTTACCGTAAAATGTCTACCACCATTACAGTGATCGGCTCAAAAGGAAAGATGATTTGCGATGCTACGGAATTGAAAATGTATTTCAAAGAAGATGATTGTCCCAAGCCTTACACGAAAGGCTGGAACATAAAGCACATCAATGATTTTGCAGAAGAAGTTGACTTCTATTTAAGAGGTGAAGAGTATTCTGCACAGTTGGACTATTTTGTAAAAGCCATTGAAGGAAAAGTGCCGAATACAAAAAACAATTTTGAAAGCGCCTGGCTTACAGACAGCATTATTGATAAAATAAAAACTAAAAAATAATTTAAGATGGAAAGAATATTATTTGGCGACAACCAGTTTTTTGGCGTAAACCATGTGTCGGACGAAAAGTCGAGGGCACAGATGATAAAATTTAAGGATGACCGCACCATCTTAAAAACAATTGATGTAGCCATTGAAGAAGGTATTGGAACTTTTATGTGTACTACACATGACCGTATCGGCAACATCTGCGATCTTATCAGGGAAAAGCCTGACCAGTACAAAAACTTCAATATTTATCCTTGTATGCCTTACGCACACAAGTATGCCAATGCAGTAACTGAATTGGGAATAGTAGGAACTTTAAAACAGTATGTACCGGGCAATTTTTTCGGTTCGTTGTTTAAAGGCGGGATTGCTTTTGTATCGAAAGATTACATGAGCATGATGGAGTTGCTGATTGATGCGGAAATGAAAATGTTCAAAGGCATCAACACGCCGGTGATCTTTATTCAAAATGTATTGACTGATTTGATCATGGGATTGGGAATGAAAGATGTGTTAAAAGAATACCATGAATACATCATTAAAAAGCACAATGCAGAACCGGGCTACATCACCATGAACATGCCCAAATTGCTGGATATGCTGGAAAGTGTGGGCATCAAAAACCCGATCATTTGTTCTTCTATCAACATTGATGGTTTTAGAATGAGCGGCGGCAAAGCATTATATGAACAAACACTGAAAACAAGGCAGGTAAGGGCAATTGCCATGCAGGTTTTGTCGGGCGGTGCTACACCGGTAAAAGATGCCATTCAATATGTGTGCAACCTGCCGAACATTGAATCTATTTTGTTTGGCGCTTCTTCAAGGGGTAATATTCATGAAACAGTATCATTGATCCACCAGTTCGATCAACAGAAACAATTGAGTTAAAATTAAGTATCTCCAACAGGCGATTGTTTATTTGTAATAAACTGGATGCATATTCAGTCAGCAACATAAACAATCGCCTTCTCATAATATGCTGTTCAACTCCGTAGGCTTTGCAATATTTCTCCCGGTAGTTTTTTTTCTTTACTGGTTCGCAACCAATAAAGACCTGAAGCTGCAGAATATATTGTTGTTGGCAGCAAGCTATTATTTTTATGCCTGCTGGGATTATCGTTTTTTATTCCTGCTGATCTTTTCAACGCTGCTCGATTTCTTCACCGGGATTAAAATGAGCGAAGCGGAAAATCAAAACAAAAAAAAGTTTTGGTTCTGGTTAAGTGTTATCATCAACCTCGGGTTTCTCGGAGTATTCAAATACTATAATTTCTTTGCCCAATCATTTGCTGAAGCCCTCTCCCATCTTGGCTTTCATATAAACATTTGGACGCTCAAGATCATCCTGCCGGTAGGTATTTCTTTTTATACTTTTCATGGCCTTTCGTATGTGATTGACATTTATAAAGACAGGATAAAGCCTGAAAGAAACTATATCGACTATGCTGTTTTTGTAAGTTTCTTTCCATTACTGGTTGCCGGCCCAATAGAAAGGGCAACGCATTTATTGCCACAGATAAAAAAGCCCCGCCATTTCAATTATACACAAGCAATTGATGGCATGCGGCAAATATTGTGGGGGTTGTTTAAAAAAGTAGTGATTGCAGATACTTGTGCCGGATATGTGAATACCATTTTTGCCAACTACACAGATTACAATGGAAGTACCTTGGTGATGGGCGCCGTGTTTTTCAGCTTCCAGATCTATTGTGATTTTTCAGGTTATTCTGATATCGCTTTGGGTACGGCCAGGTTATTTGGTATCGACCTGCTGAGAAATTTCGCTTATCCTTATTTCTCCCGTGACATTTCGGAATTCTGGCGGCGCTGGCACATTTCACTTTCTTCCTGGTTTCGGGATTATATATATTTTCCACTCGGCGGCAGCAAAGGCGGCACCTGGATGAAAGTAAGTAATACCTTCATCATTTTTTTAGTAAGCGGTTTTTGGCATGGCGCCAACTGGACGTTCTTGGTGTGGGGAGCTTTGAATGCAATTTATTTTATGCCGCTTTTATTGCTGAACAAAAATAGGAATAACCTGGAGATCGTTGCACAGGGAAAACTTTTTCCTACTGTGAAAGAATTACTGGCAATGGTTATTACTTTTAGTTTAACCGCCTTTGCCTGGATTTTTTTCAGGGCAGAAACGGTAACACAAGCTTTACATTACATTGGTAAAATATGCTCACCTTCATTGTTCAAAGCACCGGATGGCATGGCTTTTATTGAAACTGCGACCCATCCTGCAGTAGCAATTTTATTGATCATGGTATTGCTGTTAATAGAATGGAAAGGCAGGGAACATCAATATGCTTTGGCAAAGTTTGGACTGAAATGGTATAAGCCGGTGAGATGGACCGTTTATTATTTACTGGTGATCGCCGTTTTTTTATTCATGGGTAAAGAACAACAGTTTATCTATTTCCAATTTTAATCATGAAAGGATTTTTAATCAAATGCATTATTTTCCTGGTGATCTTTTTCATCCTGGATAAAGCGTTGATACCTTTCAGGAATAAATTGCCTGGAAAAGAACTGGACAAAAGACTGGAACAACTGATAAATGGAGAA
>CAXTPJ010000187.1:0-6335 GCA_964245855.1 uncultured Ferruginibacter sp.
TTGCAGCATTCATTCGGTAATATCTTGTCTGCTTTCACTGCACATGAAAATCAACAAAGTGAAACCCTGCGCTGGGTTGAAAAATTAGGTAGTCAGATCAACGACTTCAACAGCGACCTGAATATTTTAGCGCCGTGGATTTTATTAGAATCTCCTTTTGATACAATCAACGATATTTCACCGGTACTAACAGTGATACCTACACTAAAAGAGCTGGCGCTGATGCCCATGGAAGTTTTACCGCAGGTAAAAGCATTTTACAAACCGGAAAATTCTGCTGCACAAAATGAATGGCTGGATGGTTTTGTAAATGGGATCATCACTGCTGGTAAAAGGGCAAAGGAAAGAATTTTAATACTGGAAAGCCTTACCCGTCTGTGCAATGAATTATCAACCGTAGAATATGATTTCTTATTTGATAAAACACAGAATTTATTAACGATCGGTTATAATGCAGAAGAGCATCGACGTGATAATAGTTATTATGACCTATTGGCATCCGAAGCAAGGCTCAGCACTTTTGTAGGTATTGCGCAAGGCAAGCTACCGCAGGAAAGCTGGTTTGCTTTGGGAAGACAATTAACGAATTCCGGCCCAACACCCATCCTCTTATCATGGAGCGGATCTATGTTTGAATACCTGATGCCAATGCTGGTGATGCCTTCTTATGATAATACTATTTTAGATCAAACACATAGAGCAGTTGTTGCAAAACAAATCGATTATGGAAAAAAACGTGGTATACCCTGGGGGATTTCTGAGTCAGGTTATAACCTTGTAGATGCAAGTTTGAATTACCAGTACAAAGCATTCGGCGTTCCCGGCCTCGGTTTAAAACGTGGGCTGGGAGAGGATTTGGTGATCTCTCCTTATTCAACCATCATGGCATTGATGGTAATGCCTGAAGAAGCGATCGAGAATTTAGCGGTACTGTCCAATGAAGGCTTTGAGGGTGAGTATGGTTTTTTTGAAGCCATCGATTATACTGCATCCCGTTTGCCAAGAGGTAAAACGAATGTCATCATCCGTTCTTTCATGGTGCATCACCAGGGCATGAGTTTCCTGTCGCTTGCTTACTTATTGCTTGATCAGCCAATGCAAAAAAGGTTTGAAGCAGAAGTGCAATTCCAGTCAACATTATTGTTGCTGCAGGAACGTATTCCAAGAGTATCTACTTCTTATTCTCCGGGCGTACACACTGCAGATAGTGGCAGTACGCAAACAGAAGCGAACGAAACTCCCATGAGGGTAATCACTACACCTGATACTGCTTTGCCGGAAGTACAATTATTATCAAACGGAAGATACCATGTAATGGTAACCAATGCCGGCGGTGGTTACAGCCGCTGGAAAGATATTGCCGTTACCCGTTGGAGAGAAGATGTGACTTGTGATAACTGGGGTTCGTTCTGCTTTATACGTGACCTTGAAAGTAAAGCCGTGTGGTCGTCTGCACATCAACCTACTTTGCAGGAAGCTGATAGTTATGAAGCCGTATTCTCACAAGGAAGGGCAGAGTTCAGGAGAAAGGATCACTCTATGGAAACGCATACAGAAATTGTTGTGTCGCCGGAAGATGATGTGGAATTTAGAAGGGTGCATATTACCAACCGTTCTAAAAGAAGAAGGATCATAGAATTGACAAGTTATGCAGAAGTAGTGTTAACATCACCGGCTGCAGATAATGCACACACTACTTTCAGCAACCTGTTTGTTGAAACAGAAATTTTAGAGCAGCGCAATGCCATTGTTTGTAATCGCCGTCCCCGTGCAGAAAAAGAACATGTACCGTCTATGTTTCACCTCATGAAAGTGCATCATGCGCAGGTAGAAAATATTTCTTACGAAACAGACAGGGTTAAGTTTATTGGCCGTACCAATACCATTCATCATCCACAAAAAATGTATGATGATAATCCACTCTCGAACACACAGGGGCCGGTTCTGGATCCAATGATCGCCATACAATACCGCATTGTTATCGAGCCACAACAAACGGCAATTGTTGATATGGTAACGGGTATTGCAGAGACAAGAGCAGTTTGTACCAATCTCCTGGAAAAATACCAGGACAGGCATTTGACTGACAGGGCTTTTGAATTATCATGGACACATAGCCAGGTTGTCTTACGCCAGATCAACGCAACCGAAAGCGATGCGCAATTGTATGGAAGGCTTGCCGGTTCTGTGATATTTGCCAATCCATCTTTGCGTGCCGATCCAAATATTATTGAACGCAACATGCGTGGACAGTCTGGTTTATGGAGTTATTCTATTTCAGGCGATATTCCGGTTGTGTTGTTACAGATAGAAGATTCAGCTAATATTGAATTGGTGAAGCAAATGATTCAGGCACATGCGTACTGGCGGCAGAAAGGCTTAATGGTTGACCTGGTAATATGGAATGATGACCATGGTGGTTACCGGCAAAATCTGCAAAGCCAAATCGCAGAGTTGATTGTTCCAAATGTTGGTGCAGAAATGAAAGAGCAGCCCGGCGGGATTTTTATCCGGTCATCTGACCAGATTTCTGCTGAAGACAGGATATTGTTCCAAACGGTAGCCAGGATCATTGTTTCCGACAGGTATGGTACATTGGAAGAGCAGATTGGCAGAAGGGACAAAGCAAAAACAGTGATGCCCTATTTCAGCCCAAGTAAATTCTATCCATCTGCTCCAGCATCTGATCTTAAAACGGAGGGGTTGCAGTTCTTTAATGGGTTGGGTGGTTTTGCAAAAGAAGGTAAAGAGTATGTGATTGTTACCACACCTGCCAAAACAACCCCTGCACCCTGGATCAATGTGTTGGCCAATCCTGATTTTGGCACAATCGTCTCCGAAAGCGGTCAAAGCTATACCTGGGCCGGTAATGCACATGAGTTCCGCCTCACTACCTGGAACAATGACCCTGTTTCAGACCTGGAAGGCGAAGCATTTTATATACGGGATGAAGAGAGTGGTAAATTCTGGTCACCGATGCCGTTGCAAACAAAAGGAAAATCAAACTATATTACCCACCACGGATTTGGCTATAGCATTTTTGAACACATTGAAGATGGCATCTACTCAGAAATGACTGTATTTGTTGATTTGAAAGAACCGGTAAAATTCATGATGCTGAAACTCCATAACCAATCAGGAAGGCCAAGGCGCTTATCGGCCACCGGTTATGTTGAATGGGTGCTGGGCGAACTTCGCCCTAAATCACAAATGCATGTAGTCACCAACATGAATATTGAGTTAGGCGCTATACTGGCAAGAAATTCTTACAATACAGAAATGCAGAGCAAGACTGCTTTTTTTGAAATGGATGAAGTGGTTACAACATACACTGCGGATCGTACAGAGTTTATAGGCCGTAACTGTTTAATGCGTAGCCCGGAAGCCATGAATAAATCAAGGTTATCTGGGAAAGCCGGTGCAGGCCTTGATCCATGTGCAGCATTGCAGCATGCTTTTGACCTGCCGGATGATGCCGAACAGGAAATCATATTCAAGCTTGGTTCCGGTAATGACAGCGGCCACGCAATTGAATTGATACGACAATTTAAGGGGACGGCTGCAGTTCATGCAGCATTAAAAAATGTACAGGATTACTGGGTTAAAAATTTAGGTGTAATACAGATTCAAACACCGGATGCGGCATTGAATATTTTAGCAAACGGCTGGCTCACTTACCAGGCCTTAGCCTGCAGGATATGGGCCAGGAGCGGCTTTTATCAGTCAGGTGGTGCCTTTGGTTTCAGGGATCAGTTGCAGGATGTATTGGCATTGCTGCACAACAATCCGGCTGTGGTAAGAGAACAGGTATTGTTGCATTCATCACGCCAGTTTAAAGAAGGCGATGTACAGCACTGGTGGCATCCACCGGTTGGGCGTGGTGTACGTACCACCTGCTCTGATGATTATCTGTGGTTGCCATTTGTTACTGCGAGGTATGTGTTGCACACCGGTGATGCAGCAGTATTAAATGAAACCACCAACTTTCTTGACAGCAGGTTGTTGAATGAAGGAGAAGAATCAAATTATGATTTGCCTGTTCAATCGAATATAACAGCCGATCTATACAATCATTGTGTGAGAGCTATTGAACATGGGTTAAGGTTTGGCGTACACGGGTTACCGTTAATGGGTTCCGGCGATTGGAATGATGGTATGGATAAAGTTGGGGAACATGGCAAAGGTGAAAGTGTATGGCTGGCATTTTTCTTATATGATGTTTTGATCCGTTTCAGCGAAGTGGCAAAGTTGAAAAGTGATATGGATTTCTATAAAAAATGTACAGATGAAGCCCGCCAATTGCAGAGGAATATTGAATCACATGCGTGGGATGGCAACTGGTACCGCCGGGCATATTTTGATGATGGTACGCCATTGGGTTCTTCCACCAACGATGAATGTAGAATAGATTCTATCGCCCAGAGTTGGAGTGTTTTGTCAACCGCAGGTGATAAAGAACGAACTAAAGTTGCCATGCAGTCTGCCGGCAAATCTTTGATCAGGAAAGATATTGGCATCATCCAGTTGTTTGATCCTCCATTTGATAAATCATTGTTGAACCCGGGCTATATCAAAGGTTATGTGCCGGGTGTTAGAGAGAATGGCGGGCAGTACACCCATGCTGCAGTCTGGCTGGTGATGGCATACGCTGCATTAAAAGAAAAGCAAACCACCTGGGATTTGTTGCAAATGATTAACCCAATTAACCGGGGCAGCGATGAAGCAACGATTGCAACCTACAAAGCCGAGCCTTATGTAATGGCTGCAGATGTATATGCAGTAAGTACGCATAAAGGGCGTGGTGGCTGGACATGGTACACTGGTTCTGCCGGTTGGATGTACCAGTTGATTGTAGAATCATTTATGGGGCTTAAACGCATTGGCGATGAATTGAGTTTTAATCCATGCCTGCCGGAAGACTGGAAAGAATGTAAGATGAAATATGAGTTTATGGATACTACGTATGAGATACTGTTAGTACAGGATAATGCCACGCAAGCCATAAAAGTTATAGTGGATGGTACACAACAGGAACATGCAGTAGTGCCGATGAAGAATGATACACAGGTGCACCAGGTAAAAGTATTGTTACCATTAAATTAGTATTAAAATAAGTTGATTGAGCAATGCCCGGTTATCATAACCGGGCATTGTTATAAGTTATAAATCCTTGTCAGTTGATTCATTGTTGCGGTTAAAATTTATCTTTACTACTTTACAGCAAGTAAAAACTTTTAACCTGGCTCATCGTCCACATTCAAACCGATTGGGGTTTCAAAACAATCAAACAAGTCAACATGAAAAAATCATCTTTTTTCTTCATTCTCCTTTTATCAATAACAACAAGCAACGCTCAAAAAGCATTGACGGAAGCATTTGACAAATTGCTTTCTAAACAGTTTCCTGCGGCCGGAACAGGCACCACTGCTATTGTTGTAAAAAATGGCAAGGTCCTGTATCATAAAGGTTTTGGTATGGCAGATTTGGAACATAAAATTGCTATGAGACCCGAAATGGTTTTCCGCATAGGCAGCATCAGCAAGCAATTTACCGCCGTAGCTATCCTGCAGTTAATGGAAGAAGGTAAACTTAGTTTGCAGGACGAGTTGACAAAATACATTCCTGATTATCCGGTAGCAGGAAATAAAATTACCATTGAAAATTTATTGACGCATACCTCCGGCATTCCGAATTATACAGCATTGAAAGAATTTACCCCGGAGTTTCAGCATACAGATGTTAAGCCTGACCAACTCGTTGAATTTTTTAAGAATAAACCATTGGAATTTAAGCCCGGTGAAAAATGGAAATACAGTAACTCGGGTTATATTTTGCTTGGATACATTATTGAAAAAATAACGGGTAAGCCTTACAGTGAGTATATTGAACAAAAGCTGTTTAAGCCAGCAGGCATGCAACAAAGTTTATATGGAAGTAACTCTAAGATCATTATCAACCGTGCAGATGGCTACCAGGAAGAAGACAGTGCATTATTGAATGCAGATTATATGAGCATGACTATTCCTTATGCTGCAGGCTCATTGATGAGTACCGTAGAAGATCTGTATAAATGGAACCAGGCAATTCATAGTTACAAGCTATTGAAAAAAGAAACACTTGAAAAAGCTTTTACTGGCTTTACTTTACTCAATGGAAAAAACAGTGGTTACGGTTATGGCTGGTCAATCGGGGAAGTGGATGGGAAAAAAGTAATTGAGCATGGAGGCGCCATTAACGGCTTTCTTACTAATGAACTGTACATTCCTGCAAGCGATTTGTTTGTAGCGGTATTTTCCAACTGCACCTGCAAATCGCCGGAAACTGTTTCTCATCAA
>CAXTPJ010000188.1:0-6320 GCA_964245855.1 uncultured Ferruginibacter sp.
GAGATCGGAACAAAATACGCTTACTGGCAAATTCTTTCAGGTATATATAAATTACTATTGCCAACATTGCAATCAGGAAAGACAGGCTATACACCTTTTGAGGCACCGGGCTAACGATTCCACCTCTATCTGGTGCTTCTATAAGCCTGTAATCCGGAACAATTGATGCGGCTGCAATAGCCGACTCTTCTCTTTTTTGCAGCAGGAAAGTATAGATGGCGTTTTTAACTGCCTGCTGGCGGCTGATGTCCAGCAACAACCTTTCTTTGCGGGGAATTTTGTTTAAAATACCAAGCAGTCCTGCATTGTCTGCTTCCATTTTATTTCTGCCGGCAATAAGGTTAACCCGGATATTATTGATACTGCTGATAATACCCGGTTTTAAGCGGTTGATCGCATTTTCCAACACTTCAATCTGCGGGTTTTTGGAACCGGATAATTCCCTCACACTTTTTAGTTCTGACTCTGCCTGGTACAATTGGTTCAATAAGCCATTTAAACCCACATCTGTAAATCCCAGTGAGGCAGGAATGCTGTCATTGGTCCGGTTTCTTTTGCTCACATATGCATTGATCTGGTTCAAAATTTCTAACTGTATATTGATTTCAGCAATTTTGGCATCGGTTTCTTTTACCCTGCTCAGGTAAAGGCTTCCTTCTGAACTTAAGTCGATAATCCCTTCCTGTGATTTATAATCCTGCAGGTTCTTTTCTACACCACTCAGTTCTCCGGCGATTAGCCTGATCCTTTCATCCAGGAAACGCTGGGAATTTTCATAAATGCGGCTTTTATAATCGATAGAAGAGATGCCATAGATTTTTACCAATTCTGATAAAACGGTTACAGCCCGTGCAGGTATTGCATCAGAATAAGTGAGATCGAGGATAGAAGATAGTTTTGATATTGGTTCTACTTTTAAATTTTGCTTAAGTGTACTAACCGCTGAACGGATTGGTAAAATGGTTATTTCTACTTCTTTGATGTTATTATAAATGGGCGCTACATTTTTATTGGTAACCCAGGCAATATTGCCAAAAGAGGAGGCAACCAATGAATCAACAGGAAATACTTCGCCATTGAATTTTATTTTATTGTTTCCTACCCATACAGCTTCTCCAACAATAACCCTTTTAACAGTATCCGGGTTTTCCAGTACTAACTTAAATGGTAACTCGTTGGCATCGTATGGCGCTGTACGGATCCTGCCTTTTTGAATGTAATTGACATTAAACTGTAATTTGATTGCCAGTTTGGTTAATAAATCCCGTGAACTTAAAATCTGCATTTCCCTTTCTGTTTCGCTGGATAAATTCCTGGTATCCAGTTTAAAAATTTCCTGCAGGTTGGCGCTTTTTTGTTCCGTTGCATCGTTCACGATAATCCTGCCTTTGGCAACATATACCGGAACCTGGTACCGCAAGTAAATACGGGCAGCAACAATACTTAAAATGATGGTTAAGATAATGAGCGGCCAAAACGGTATGATCCTGTACAGGAGCCGCTGTATCTGTTCCCCTTTATCTAATATTTCTTCCTGGGAATTGAATTCGTCTTTTTCAGGCATTTAAAAGAAAATTATTTTCGAAGGTTAATTACAGTAATGATTAATGATAAGCCTACTGCAATCAGGCTTATATATTGAGGTACCCCCGCCCTGGAAATAAATTTAGCCTGAACAGGTTCTACATAAATAACGTCGTTGGTTTTCATATAGAAGAAGGGAGAAGAAAAAATTTCTTTTGATAAAATGTTGATGCGGCCAAAAATACGTTTACCGTTTTCTTCCCGTACAACCAAGATGTTGTCGCTTTTTCCCAGGTAACCAATATCACCGGCAAGGCTGATAGCCTCTAAAATGGTCGTACGCTCAGTAACCATGTTGATCCTGCCCGGTTTATTTACCTCTCCTAAAACAGTAATTGTATAATTTAAAAAGCGGACGTTTACAACAGGGTTTTTAGTAAAATCTTTAAATAATTCTGTAAGGGTAGCCTCAAGCTGAACCCTTGTTAAGCCTTCGGCCTGTACTTTGCCCAGGTATGGGATTTTAATTTTTCCGTCTGCTTCTACCAGGTAACCTAAAATTGAGTTTGTACCGCCCGTTAAATTACTTGCGCCGCCAATAACACCTGCAGCCGAATTCAGGGCTGGTAAATCTAATGGGTTACTGCCACCCACAGTAATCCAGAGCTGGTCATTTTTTTGAATAGGGTTTTCAAAAGCATTTTGTGCCTTGCTTAATGCAGCAGAATCCGCAGCAGATAAATCATTCAGGTAAATTACTTTTTTTGTTGCAGTGCAGGAAGCAATAGACAATCCAAAAGCTATTACCAATACAACAATTAAATAATTTTTTATTTTTTTATGCATAGCAAACAGAAACTTTACAACGTAAATAAATGTAAGATGGTAATGTTAAGATAATGATTAATATTTTTTGCGGACTTATTGTACAGAAATCCTGTTATTATGCAAAGTGTATATCTCTCCTGTATGCGGACAAGTGTATGTTCCTTGCCCTGTTGCAGGCAAAATAATCTGCTCTCCAAATTTACTCATCCAACCTGTATGCTTAGCCGGTACTCCCACTACTAATGCAAAGTCAGGAACATCTTTGGTAACAACGGCGCCGGCTCCTACAAAAGCGTATCCGCCGATGGTAATACCGCAAACAATGGTGCAGTTGGCACCAAGTGTGGCGCCTCTTTTTACCAGGGTATCTTTATATTCGTTCTTACGGTTTATTTCACTCCTTGGATTGATAACATTGGTGAATACCACGCCGGG
The DNA here is from genome assembly GCA_964245855.1 of uncultured Ferruginibacter sp. Lineage (GTDB taxonomy): Bacteria > Bacteroidota > Bacteroidia > Chitinophagales > Chitinophagaceae > Ferruginibacter. The sequence goes on from CAXTPJ010000188.1 coordinate 2,788, forward strand.
ACCGCAAAAAACATAGTCTTCCAATGTTACATTATCATAAACCGATACATTGTTCTGTATTTTTACATTGTTACCTACCACGGCTTCGTTGCCAATAAAAACATTTTGTCCCAAAGAACAATTATTTCCAATAATAGCCCCTGCAGAAACATGCGTCCAATGCCAAATGCTGGTACCGTCACCTATTTGGGCACCATCATCAACAATTGCCGTTTCGTGTTTTTGATAATTCATCAAAGTTGCTTTTGCAAAAAGGGATGATGGTCTTTATTGGTTGAAGATACTTCTTTCAATCGCAGTGTACTTACTGTTTCAATGGCAACCCTGTTTTCTTCCAGGCCAAAACCTTTGCCGCCCAGGATATTATGGTAAATCTGTAAATGCAAATCTGTAAACCCTTCTGAAAGGTCTTTATCAACGCCGTTAATGGTCACCACCCTGTAACTGGCCGTTCCATTCAACCTGTTTGCTGCCGGCAAATCTGCCGCATCTACAGATAAAAACCAACGAACCCTTGCGCTTTCAAATTCCAGGTAACCGCTTTCTTTTGTTTCGCCTTTGTAATGCAATATGCTTTGCTGTACTTTTCCAAACAGGAAATGAAGCAAGTCAAAAAAATGAACGCCAATATTGGTTGAAATACCTCCTGACTTTTGTACATCGCCTTTCCACGAAGTAAAATACCATTTTCCCCTGGTGGTTATATAGGTTAAATCAACATCGAACTTTTTGTCTTTTGGGGCTGCCTCTATTTGCTGCTTCAACGCAATAGCTACCGGATGCAACCGCATCTGTAAAACCGTATAAACTTTTCTGCCGGTTTCATTTTCAATCGCCTGCAGCGCATCTATGTTCCAGGTATTTAAAACAATGGGCTTTTCGCAAATAGCATCGGCATTGCTGCGCAAAGCAAAGCGAATGTGCGAATCATGTAAATAATTGGGGGAGCAAATGCTGATGTAATCAACGCCCTGCCCATTTTTTAAACGGCGGAGTTTATCGATATGCCTGTCAAACCGTTCAAATGTTGTAAAGAAATCGGCCTCCGGAAAATAACTGTCAATAACACCAACCGAATCATTGAGATCCAAGGCCGCCACCAATTTGTTGCCGCTTTCCTTGATGGCTTTCATGTGACGGGGAGCTACATAGCCAGCGGCACCAATGAGTGCAAAATGTTTAATGTCTGTCAATTAATTTGTCTGTTTGAATAAACATTATTCAGAAAAAACAGGGCTTCGCCGCCCTCGGTCACAGAATGTACCAAGACATAACAATAGGTTACTACTCCAAAACTTGTTTTATGGGGAGCAAAATGAATGCTTCAGAGTAGTAAAATGATAAAAGAAAAAGTTGTGCAAAAGTACCTCACTTTTTTTGAAGGAAAAAATCTAACGTCACTGATCCAAACTCCTTTGGCTCATTGTTTTATTAACATTTGCAATAATGACAATATCAATTGATGCATAATATTAAAAACATCGCATTTTTATCAATATTTGCACAATAAACACACAAAAGGCGGAACTCACGTTCCGCCTTTCAGAAATTAAATTATCATTATTATCCTAATGCTACTCTTTTAAACTCTGTTACTTTCAAGTCAGCATTTACGCTTTTTAGGTATTCTGCTACTGATTTTGCATTGTCTTTTACAAAAGGCTGGGCTAATAAAGTATTTTCTTTTAAAAACTTGTTTACTTTACCAACAGCGATTTTTTCAGCCATTTCAGCCGGTTTACCTTCTGCTTTAATTTGTTCAATGGCGATTGCCCTTTCTCTTTCGATTGTTTCTGCAGAGATAGAAGTTTCGTCAACAGCCAAAGGATTCATTGCTGCAATTTGCATGGCAACATCCCTTCCTGCTTCCGGAGCATCGCTGTTAAAACCAACCAACACACCCATTCTGTTAGCACCGTGGATATAACTTGCTACATAAGTTGCATCAACCCTTTCAAATTTGATAGCGATCTTTTCGCCGATGGCTGCTAATTTATCATTAACCAGTTCTGAAATTTTTGTTCCGTTGATAGCAACTTCGTTTAATTCTTCAGCAGATTTTACATTGTTTGCAATGGCTGCATCAGCAATGCTTTGAGTAAAAGCAACAAACTCAGCATTTTTGCTTACAAAGTCAGTTTCGCAACTTACGCAAACAATCATACCAGTTTTGTTGTCGCTGGTAGTTGTTGCTAAAATTACTCCTTCTTTTGCTTCACGGTCGCTGCGTTTAGCGGCAACTTTCTGGCCCTGTTTACGCAACCAATCGATAGCGGCTTCAAAATCGCCGTTGCTTTCAGTTAATGCTTTCCTGCAATCCAACATACCAGCACCGGTTGTCTGGCGTAATTTGTTGATGTCTGCTGCGGTTATTGTTACACTCATGGTAATATGTTTTTAACCAAAAGACAACTTCCTTATTAAAGAAAGTTGCCCCTGGAATGTTTATTAATTATTAATTCATTGGTTACAATGAAAAATGATCGCTGTTATTGCGGAGCCAATTATCTTGGGCCACCACCACCTGCAGGCCTTCTGCCACCGGCACCTGGTCCTGGAATCCTGCGCTTTGGAGCACCGCCTGGACCGCCAGTTCTTGCTCTTTTGTTCCTGTCATCTCCACCATCTGCCTTTTGTTCAAAACGAGCGGCTTTTGCTTCTGCAGTTTCATCTGCATCGCTTCCGCCGTCATCATCAGAATCTTTCTCAGCCTGGCGTTCCTGCAAACCTTCAGCGATTGCTGCAGTAATGTAGTTAACAATGATAGCAATTGATTTGGTAGCATCATCATTTGCAGGAATTGCAAAGTCTACTTTATTTGGATCGCAGTTGGTATCAACCATACCGAAAGTGGTAATGTTCAACCTTCTTGCTTCTGCCAAAGCGATGTGTTCGTGGCCGATATCAACCAAAAACAATGCAGCAGGCACACGGCTTATCTGTGCAATACCGCCCAATACCTTCTCCATTTTATCTTTATCACGGGTTAAAGTAAGACGTTCTTTTTTAGTCAGGTTATCAATGCTGCCGTCGTTCAGCATTTTTTCGATGCTCTGCATTTTTTTAACGCTCTTACGAACGGTATTGAAATTGGTAAGCATACCACCTAACCAGCGTTCTGTAACAAAAGGCATGTTGATACGCTTTGCGCAATCAGACACGATTTCTTTCGCCTGCTTTTTAGTAGCAACAAACATGATCTTTTTGCCGCTTTTTGCAATTGATTTCAATGCTGCAGCAGTTTCGTGTAAACCTTCTGCTGTTTTGTTTAAATCAATGATGTGAATACCTTTCTTTTCAGCAAAGATGTAAGGCAACATTTTGGGGTTCCACTTTTTCTTTAAATGGCCAAAGTGTACGCCGGCGTCAAGTAGCTGTTGTTGTAAGGAAGTATTATTTTCCATTGTAATTATTTGAAAATTTGAAATATAAAATTTGAATACCAAAAACCATTGGCACCATACAGAAAACGATTAACGTTTGCTGAACTGGTAGCTTCTTCTTGCTTTTTTACGGCCTGGTTTTTTACGCTC
>CAXTPJ010000189.1:0-6276 GCA_964245855.1 uncultured Ferruginibacter sp.
GCACCAAGGCAGCCCGATCTCTTATTGCTCAACGTAGATTATTGAATAAGAATATTTTTAACTGTCCTGAACTGCCCACTGGTAATTTGCAGGTGATACAAACCTTCAGCAACAGCCGGCAGATTGAGTACTACCGTTGCAGAACCTCCGGTATGATTGATTTGTTTTGTATAAACCTGCTGGCCCAATTTATTTATAACAGCAATGCTGTAACCAGCTTTTGAAAGGTTTTCTAACTGCACACTTAATGCATGGTTGCTGACCGGGTTAGGGTAAACACTGACGCCCTGTTTGGTACCATTTACATTTATCTTTATAATACTGCTGTACAATACTCTTCCAGACCTTTCAGTTGCTTTGATCCTGTAAAAATTATTGCCATTGCTGATGCTGATATCCGTAAAACTATATCTGTTCAATGCACCATTATTCGTCCTTGCAAGTAATGTTGTTAGCGGTGCAAATGACCTGCCATCAGTTGATTTTTCAATAACATAATTAACAACATCCAACTCTGTAGCATTGGCAAAATCAACCTGTATGCTGTTGGCCTGTTGTGTTCCCCTTACATTTACAAAGTTAACCGGCGTAGTGCCACCCGGCCTTTTGAAGGCTATGCCGAAAGGAGAAAAAGTTGTAAAAGGCGTTCTGCTTTTGGCAACATAAGGATCTGTTAGTGTACCCGTACCTGTTACAGAGGCAGCGGTAGTAGTATCCCAGGCAGCGCCTGTCCAATGAATGATCTTTACGGTATCAACCGGTGAGTGCGTATAACCTGCAGCTACTTCGTCTGCGGTTGTCCATGATAATCTTAGGGTATCGCTGTTACCGCCCGGTGTGCCTTCGGTAATATTCCATTCTTTTGCCAATGCAGTAGAAGTTGTGGATACAAATGGATTGGTCAATGAATTTTTTACATTCACTGTGTACACTTCTGCAGCGCCAACACCGGCTGTGCTGTTCAGTACTGCCAGGTTATAATTGTTAGTACTGGTTCCTATTGGGAATTCGATTTTAGTACCATCATTCGGCACTGTTCTTCTCAATGCACCGGTACCATTGGTTACAAAAAATATATTGGGTGTTGCGGTTGCAGCCCCGGTAGTACCAACAATAAATTTGGTTGTAAGGGAAGCATCCACCAGACCACCATTATTGATGTTGAGGTTTAATGCACCCAGTGAAGTACTGACTGTATCTGCTTTAAAATAAGCACCCAGTTTTAATATACCACCTACATTTAAAGTGATGGAAGAATTAGCATTGGCGAAAGGGATCAGTTTTGAACCGCCTGTTTCATCAAGATTAGCGGAAAGGTCCAGTGTTCCATTTACATTATAAACATACAGCCCTCCTGTTACAGAGCCAGGTACCGGGTTATGAAAATACCCTGTTGGGCTTACCACCGTAACCGTTCTACCGGCAAGTATGGTAAAATTTAAAGAATCGGTAGCATTCGCATTTGAATTTAATGCTGAATAAGCGTAGTTATTAGGAGTATTCAAACGGATATTGTTATCAATCAATAACCTTGCGCCTGCCGCCGCATTAGTTGAACCGCTGCCGGGGTAGTTGAGGTTGGCAGTTGAATTAGGCCTGATCCTTCCGATTTCGATAGTACCAGTTCCTCTTACCCATAAAGAAGCTGCCCCTGCAGGTAGTTCTAACGGCATTAATTCGCCGGGGCCACCCAGTGTTCCGTTTACTGTCAATGTATCAATTGTTCCTGCAAAGCCGCTGGAAGGTGCACCTACCCTGATGGCATTGGTGCTGGAACCTGCAGATAACCTGCCGCCTGTTTCAATGATCAGGTTAAGGCAATTTTTACTGGCATCTAATGTAACAGTATGGCCATTCCTGATATAAACAATGTTGTTAGTGGTAGGTAATTGTCCACTTGCTGCGGGTACCCAAGTTGGTGTTGGATTATACACATTGGTTGTTCTTTCCCAAATGGTAATTTCATTCCACATGCCGCTACCCACTGTCCTATAGGCTGTTTGCGAAAAGCCATGTTGTATTGCCATAAAAACAAAGAGAAACAAAACGAGTGTAGATTTTTTTTTCATACGTTTATTATTAAAAAAGTTCCAGGAATGTATAATGCATTTTCAGCATTACATCAGCAAATCGTGATTGATCAAAAGGATGGATAGGAAAACATTCCTGGTATTGATGAAAAAACTTATAATTGCAGATGCCTGCGAAAGCAGTCTATAACTGATCAATAGTCATCTTTTCAATTTCCATTACACTACTAACCGGCGGCACTTAGAAAATTTGGCAAACTTCGTTAGCAGGATTGAATGGAGCATATCCTGGAATAGCTTAAAACAAATCTACCTTATAATTATTTAGCAGGCATAAAAATGTGCATTAAAAATGCGGTGATGCCATGACTTTTTACGCAATCGTTGCCAAACAGGACGAGCGGCATTTATACAAAAGCCCCTTTAATAAGGGGCCAATGCATTTCATAAGCAGCATAACGATTTATTGTTTTAAAAATTTTACAAACTCAACTTCATTGTTATTGACAAAAACAAGGTGATAAGCACCAGCAGGCATATTTGCGGCACTGATGCTGGTTTGAACAGCAGCTTTTAAAACAGGCAGTACCAGTAAGCATCTTCCATCAATATGGTATACTTCTATCTTGGCCCCGGCTTGTGCCTTTGAATGAAAAATGTGAACATAGTCTGCCACTACATTTGGATTCACCTTTAGCCCATCATCTTTCTTTACATGCAGAAAATTGATATCACTATATGTAATAGTGCCATCTGTTGATTTGATCCTGATCCTGTAAAACAAGTTGCCGGATAATTTATCCGCATCAAAAAAAACATAATTGTTTTCTCCCGGGGTATTCTTTGCAGTTAGGGTTGCAATCGGTGAAAAGAAAATCCCATTGGTACTTCTTTGTATTTCGTATTCACTTACACCCGTTTCGTTTTTTGTATTCCAGCTCAGCCTTATCTTATTATTGAAATGAATGGTAGTAAAATAAACAAGCAATGATGGATTGAGCCCGTTAGATCCTGCTGAATTATTTGCATCAACAAAATGTTGCTGTACCCCAAAATTATACGAATACAAATTGCTGCTATATGGAAATAGCAACAACATCAACAATGCATTTTTAAAACAGAATACCTTTGTATTATTCAGGAAGCACCGATTTACTTTTTTATCAATCATAAACAGACAAAAAGATTAAATTAAATTAATAACAAATAAGTGTACAGGGATCAAATACAGACGGGAACTGAATTACAGCAATTGCGAAGTTGATCTAAAGGATAAAGAAACGAGCCACAAAATAAGCTGATACATTAAAAAAAATACATCTCTCAATACATTTAATTACGCAAACGTTATCACGAATAATCATACCGCATACCGCAACAAGTGATTGAAAAAAAAGTATCTTTAATGCCACAAACGTTTGCAGTGGTTGATTGAATTATTACCCGCTCCACAAAAAAACTTGCCGAACTAACATGTACGAAGCCATCACGATCAAAGATATTGGTAAAGCATTAGGCCTTTCCACATCAACCGTTTCAAGAGCACTCAGGGGAAGTTATGAGATTAGTTCTGAAACGAAAAAATTAGTACTGGAATATGCAGAAAAAATCAATTACCGCCCTAACCCTGTTGCACTCAGTTTAAAGGGCAGGCGCAACTGCTCTATCGGTGTTATTGTTAGTGAGATTGCCAACAACTTTTTTTCGCAGGCCATCAATGGCATTGAATCGATTGCTTACAACAGGGGTTACCATATTATTATATCGCAAAGCCATGAATCGTATGAGCGGGAAGTTGTGAACATTCATCACCTTGCTTCAAGATCGGTGGATGGATTGCTGGTATCCTTATCAAGCGAAACAAAAGACCTTTCGCATTTAATAGGCCTGCATGAAAAAGGCTTGCCCATTGTATTTTTCGATCGCATACCGGAAGAGATCAATACGTTTAAAGTAATAGCCGATAACCACAAAGCATCGTACGATGCAACAACACACCTGATTGAAAAAGGCTTCAAAAAAATTGCTCATATTACCAATGCAGTAAATCTTTCTATTACCAAAGAAAGGCTGGAAGGATATAAAAAAGCACTGGACGACAACAACCTTCCTTTTAATCCAAAATACGTTCACTACTGCAACCATGGCGGTATGGTGATGGATGAAATTGAAGAAGCCCTTAGATTATTAATGGCGCAAAAACAGAAACCAGATTCGGTTGTAACTGCAAGCGACAGGATTACCACCTGCCTTTTATCAGCGGCACAAAAAATAAATGTAAAAGTGCCGGAGCAACTTGCCATCGTGGGTTTTACCAATACCAATATCCCTGAACTATTTAATCCGCCATTGACAACCATTCGCCAACCTGCTTTTGAAATGGGACAAACCGCTACGGAATTGCTTATTAAGATAATTGAAAGCAAACGGCCTATTACAGAATTTGAAACCAAAGTGCTGAATACGGAATTGACTATCCGGGATTCCGCCTGATACATATCTAACCAAAACTTACTACCAAATGACATCCAGAAACAGGGTGCTTACCCTTGACGAATTTACTATCCAGGACCTGAGAAATTTCCCTAATGCAACCGGTGAACTCAGCGGATTACTAAGAGACCTTGGCCTTGCTGCCAAACGAATTAATGTTGAAGTAAACAAGGCTGGTATTGCAGATATCCTTGGCTACAATGGAACCGTAAATGTGCAGGGAGAACAGGTAATGAAGCTGGATGATTTTGCCAACAAACAACTGGTAAGTGTATTACAAAATGGCATCAGTTGCGCCGGGATAGTAAGCGAAGAAATGGAAGATGCTTTGATCTTTGATGACAAGGTAAGTAACAACAGTAAGTATGTTGTAATGCTCGATCCCATTGATGGTAGCGGCAACATTGATGTTAACATCAGCATCGGCACTATATTCGGTATTTACAAAAGAGTAAGCAAGCCAGGCACTCCCTGCACTATTGAAGATTTTCTTCAGCCGGGTAAAAACCAGATCGCTGCAGGCTATATCATTTACGGCTCTTCAACAATGATGGTGTATGCAACAAAAAATGGCGTAAACGGTTTTACACTTGACCCTACCATCGGCGAATTTTGCCTGAGCCATCCCGACATTCAATGCCCCGATTATGGCACAATGCATTCTTTTAATCACGGCAATTTCTTTTCTTTCCCTGCTTCTATCAAACAATATATCAAGTCTTGCCAGCAACAAAAGAATTTGAATTTAAATGAATATGCACAACGTTACTCCGGCAGCATGGTAGCAGACATCCACCGCAATTTGCTAAAAGGCGGCATTTTCATTTATCCTCCAACACCGGGTAACCCGGATGGAAAATTAAGGCTGCAATATGAATGCAATCCCATCGCTTTTATTTTTGAAAAAGCAGGCGGCACCGCCACCAATGGGCAACAGCGCATACTCGACATAGTACCCGAACAAATTCACCAACGCTCTCCAATTTTAGTCGGCAGCAAAACCAATATGGGAGAGCTAAAGGCTTTTTATAATTAATTTAATTGGACTGCACTAATTGCTGCCCCCGTTATTTACCATGCAACTAGCTAATAACACTTCAATCCTAAAGCCTTTTCAAATGCAGCAAACCATGCGCTGGTATGGCCCTGCAGACCTGGTGAGCTTAGCTGATATACGGCAGGCAGGCTGCACCGGCATTGTGACTGCACTGCACCACATACCTAACGGTAACGTATGGCCGCAGCAAGAAATCGGTAAAAGAAAACAGGAAATTGAAAATGCAGGCATGGTTTGGAGCGTGGTAGAAAGTTTGCCGGTACAGGAAGCCATCAAAACAAGGTCCGGTGATTATTTACAGTATATTGAAAACTACAAGCAGAGTATCCGCAACCTCAGCAGCAATGGCATCAATATCATCACATATAATTTTATGCCGGTGCTCGACTGGACAAGAACTGACCTTGCATATGAACTGCCCAATGGTGCCAAAGCGTTGCGGTTTGAGATGGCTGCATTCATGGCATTTGATCTGTTCATTTTAAAAAGAAAAAATGCAACTGCTCATTATGAAAAAGCAATGATTGATAAAGCGGCAGCAAAATTCGATTTGATGACGGATGACGAAAAATCATTACTGGAACGAAACATCATAGCAGGTTTACCGGGCAGTGAAGAAAGTTTTACCATACAACAATTTCAGCAGGCGCTGGATGGGTATGCAAATATTGATTCGGCAACATTACGCAACAACCT
>CAXTPJ010000190.1:0-6241 GCA_964245855.1 uncultured Ferruginibacter sp.
TGACGCATACTCATAGCAGACCGTATTTTAAGGGTTTAAATTACTAACATGAAAAAAAGGGGCATCGAGGAGGAAAGCAGTGTATATTCAGTCCAATTTAGAGTTTTTAGTAATATCTAACAAAAATATATTTCATGTAGGATGTTAAGGATTTACTAAGCCTGAAATTTTACCATTTTGATAGCTGCGAATGGCCGGATAAAAATAGTTTGGAAAATATTTTGTTGCCGCATTTTATTTGGTATTATTGCACTATTCTAATCAATGACTTAATTTATCTGATGAGTAAGAAAGTTTTATATACGTTGGAATATCCTGTACGGTGTTCACCCAGGATATTGTACGAATTTTTAAGCACTCCCGCAGGATTACAGGAATGGTTTGCTGACAAAGTAGATGAGCGGGATGGCATTTTTAGTTTCTCCTGGAATGGCTCTGATGAAACCGCTGAACTGGTAGAAGGCGAAGAAGATAAATACATCCGTTTTCACTGGCTGCACGCACCAAAAGAAGAATACTTTGAATTTGGCATTGATAAATCGGAAGTAACCAATCAAACCATACTGGTAATAAAAGATTTTGCTGAGAAAAGAGAAGTAAAAGACCAGAGCCAGTTATGGGAACACCAGGTTAAAGATTTGTTCCATCGCCTGGGCGCTTAATCTTTTTGCAGTACATTCAACAGGCTGCTATAAGCTGCCACTATAAAATCATTCGCTGATTCCCATTCCTGTAATGGGATTTTTTTTGCGATTTTCACAAAGGACTCACGGGAAAGGATAGCCGAAAAATCACGCTGCGTTAAGCCAGTTAGCGGAACATAATTGTCTTCTTCAAAATGGTGCTGCCATTGATCTTCATTTATACAGATATAAAAATCGTTTTCCTGCAGGTATGGAAAACTGTTTTTCAATTGCTGCAAAAATGCCTGCTTATATTTTCCTGATAACTGTAACGTAACGCTGAAAAAATTGCCCCACCAAAAAAAGGTACGGATGGCAAAACTACTGTCTTTATCAAAACACCTTGGATAATCGAACATCACATAAGGCAACTGCCGGTAATTCTCCCCTTTGGATATTTTGGGTGGCTGGATGAAAATGGCTGCTTCAAAATTATGGTTGCCATCCTGCAGCATTTGTTGTAACGGTACTATTGCCTGCCCGAACAAACTATATACTTTTTGAATAATGGTGTGCTTGGTTAAAATCCAGTTAGTATTGCAAACCAGTTCCAGTTCATTGGAAGAAAGGGTTATTTTTGCGTTTTCACTCATTGCCATACAAGATACAGAATCCTTTCAGGCGATGATTGAATAACCGGGTTGACGGCAATTGGCACCATGATAAAAAAATTAGACAAACTTATTTTACGGTCTTTTATTGGCCCCTTTGTGGTAACCTTTTTCATTGCATTGTTTGTGCTGATGATGCAGAGCCTGTGGAAATACATTGACGACCTGGTTGGGAAAGACCTGGACATCATCACCATTGGTAAATTTTTATGGTATGCAAGCGCTTCCTTACTTATACTGGCTATTCCTATTGCCATCCTCATTTCCTCTATCATGACCTTTGGCAACCTCGGTGAAAGTTTTGAACTGGTGGCCATTAAATCTTCCGGCATTTCGTTGCTGCGTTTTATGCGTCCGCTTATCTGGTTCTCCGTTTTGCTATGTTTCCTCAGTTTTTTCTTTGCCAATAATGTGATACCCTTCGCCAATTTAAAATTTAAAACGCTGTACTATGATATTGTGTACAAGAAGCCTGCACTGGATTTAAAAGAAGGCAGGTTTTATACGCAGATACCAGGCTATTCAATAAAAGTTGGAAAAAAAGACAAGGATCAAAAGACGATTTATAACATAGTAATTTATGAACAGCAGGGCCAGTTACAGGATAACAGTATAGTGGCAGAGAAAGGTACTATCACAATGTCTGCAGATCAAAAATTTATGGAGTTTACCCTTTTTAATGGCTTCCGTTACCAGGAACGTGGTAATATGGGCGATACGGCTACTGAATTTATTAAAATGGGTTTTAAGACTTATAAGAAGCTGTTTGATATTTCATCTATGATGATGAAGGAGACGCCGGACAGTGTTTTTAAAAATGATTCCAAAATGCTGAGCATTGGCCAGTTGAATAAAAACATTGACTCATTAAACAAGGTTGCCGATAGTTTTTCAAGAAGGCTCAACAAAGAAGTAGCGGTGCAATTGCATTACAGCAACCTGTCCGACAGTACCTGGAAGAAAGCGAAAATTGATACTAAAAAAGTAAAAACTTTTAATGACCTGCTGCCCGACTCGGCCAAAATTACCGTGTTTGAAAATGCGGTGAACATTGCCAATAATTTAAAAACGGCATACCAGTTTACCGGCGCTGAATGGGATAATAAAAAACTGGATACCCGACATGGGGAAATTGAGTGGCATCGGAAGTTTGCTTTTTCCATGGCCTGCCTGGTATTATTTTTTATCGGTGCACCGCTGGGATCCATTATCCGAAAAGGCGGGCTGGGTATGCCTTTGGTAGTAGCCATCATCTTTTTCATCATCTTTCACCTGTTGAATATATTTGGCGAGAAATTTGCCAAAGAGGCCATTACTCCTGTGTTTTTCGGTATGTGGCTTTCTATTTTTGTTTTGGTGCCGGTGGGCATTTTTCTTACTTACAAAGCCATGCATGATTCACAATTGTTCAACAAAGAATTTTACAATAGGATATTGAAAGGGTTGAAACGTTCTTCTAAACCGGTTGTTAACAAGGAAACCATTAAAGAATAGTTGGTTAGATTTATATAAAAATAATTTTTATGAAAAATACATCGAGAAGAGACTTTATTGCAACGACTGCAACGGTTGGTATCGGCACCATGATCGCAGCATCTGCCCCGGCAAAATTATTTGCAGCAGGTAATGAAGGCGACCATTCAAATGCCCTGGGTTTTGATCAGTCGCCCCTGCCTTATGCCTATCCGGCATTGGAACCATCCATTGATGCAATGACGATGGAGATACATTATACCAAGCATGCCGCTGCCTACAGCAAGGCTTTGAAAGAAGCGGCGGCGGCTGAAAAAGCTGATAAAAAATCAGTAGAAGATATTTTAGCCGGCATTTCTAAATACACGCCCAAAATGAGGAACAACGCCGGCGGCCATTATAACCATGAATTATTCTGGAAGAGTTTAACCCCAAAAACAGGCACAGCGCCATCAGAAAAACTGGCTGCTGCTATTACAAAAGAGTTTGGTTCGCTGGATGCTTTTAAAACTAAATTTTCTGAAGCGGCCAAGACAAGGTTTGGAAGCGGATGGGCATGGCTGTTAGTGGGTGCTGATAAAAAACTGGTGATCAGTTCTACCCCCAACCAGGACAATCCTTTGATGGACCTGGCTGAAGCTAAAGGCACGCCATTGTTTGGACTGGATGTTTGGGAACATGCTTATTATTTAAAGTATCAAAACAAACGTCCTGATTATATTGAAGCATTCTGGAAGATTTTGAATTGGGAATTTGTTAGTCAGCGGTTTGAAGGGGCTTAATTTTATAGTATAAAATTTTTTTGAAAAGGCTTGCAATGTTGCAGGCCTTTTATTTTGATGGGAACGCTGATGAAGCGGATTGAGCGGATGATTGATTTGCTTATTAAAATTTTTTTAGATCTTTTGATTACTATCAAAATTGAACTGGCAGTTTCTAAAGACTTCCGAAGTTTTAAAAACTTTGGAAGTCTGTGGGCGCTATTTGAATAGATACTTTGATGAAGCGGGTTGCTAAGGATTTGAGTGGATGATCAATTTATTATTTCAAATGTATTTCGATCATTTGATTGCTATCAAAAATTGAACTGGCAGCTCTAAAGACTTGGGCGCTATTTGAATAGATACTTTGATGAACCAGGTTGCTAAGGATTTGAGTGGATGATCAATTTATTATTTCAAATGTATTTCGATCATTTGATTATTATCAAAATTGAACTGGCAACCTTTTAAAGACTACCGAAGTTTTTGAAACTTGGGTAGTCTGTTGGCGCTACTAAAATGGAAACGCTGATTAGGCGGATTGATGCGGATAATAACAGATGTAGATTTATTGGTTCTAAATCCGTTTTTATCAGCCTAAATCAGTGTCATCCGTGTTCCCATCCCAAAAAGTTGAATAATGATTTGCTGTACAAGAGTGCGACGCCAATGAAGTTTAATAGTAATGCCGAAGATTGGCTCAAAAAAAATCCGTTTTCATCTGTCAAAATCCGTGTCATCCGTGTTCCCATCTTCCCTAAATAGGCTCAGCCTTTGTAAAAGAAGCACACACATTTTGTACAACTAAAACAAAGGCTGATAAATTGGCAATCAATCTGCTGCAAATATAAACCGTACCATGTTATTTCAACGTTAAGTACCCTCTTTTGGCTTATGTTTTTGTTTTGATAAAAGGAAAATGATGAGTTTGTAAAATCACTTACTTTTACCGCCCGATTTTATCTTTAATCAATCATAAAATATTTTAACAAGATGCAAGTTTGGAAAGACTACCAGGAAAAACATAAAGACCGTTTTTTAAATGAATTGCTTGACCTGTTGCGCATACCAAGCATTAGCGCCAAGACAGAAAACAAAGCCGATATGATTACCTGTGCGGAAGCGGTAAAACAACGCCTGGCAGAAGCCGGTGTTGATAAAGTGGAGATTTATGAAACAGAAGGGCACCCGGTGGTGTACGCTGAAAAAATAATTGACCCCGCCAAGCCAACCGTACTGGTATACGGCCACTATGATGTGCAGCCGGCCGAACCGTTAGAGCTTTGGAAAAGCGGCCCGTTTGACCCGGTAATTGTTGATGGAAAAATATTTGCCCGTGGCAGTTGTGATGATAAAGGCCAGGTGTACATGCATGTAAAAGCGCTGGAAACAATGGTGCAAACCAATACGCTTACCACCAACATAAAATTTTGTATTGAAGGGGAAGAAGAAGTTGGATCACCTAACCTGGGCAAGTTTGTGGCATCGCACAAAGAACTGTTGAAAGCAGATTGTATTTTGATAAGCGATACTGCCATGCTGAGCATGGAGAACCCCAGCATTGATACCGGCGTACGTGGATTGAGTTATATTGAAGTAGAAGTGACCGGCCCAAACCGTGACCTGCACAGCGGTGTATATGGCGGCGCTGTGGCCAACCCAATCACTATTTTGGCGAAGATGATAGCCAGTTGTCATGATGAAAATAACCACATTACCATTCCGGGTTTTTATGATGATGTTGTGGTGGCAACAGATGAAGAAAGAAAGTTGATGGCTGAAGCGCCTTACAGTGAAACGGAGTACGCCGCCGACCTGGGTGTAAAAGAATTGTGGGGCGAAAAAGGATTTACTACCAACGAAAGAACAGGCATAAGGCCAACACTGGAACTGAACGGCATTTGGGGCGGCTACCAGGGTGAAGGCGCCAAAACCGTATTGCCAAGCAAGGCTTCAGCAAAGATTTCTGCGAGGCTGGTACCGAACCAATCATCAGAAAAAATTACGGCCAAGCTGCTGGACTATTTTAAAAGCATTGCCCCCGCAGGCGTTACCGTTAGTGCTTTTGAACACCATGGCGGCGAGCCTTACATGACACCGATTGACAGCAAGGCTTACCAGGCTGCGGCAAAAGCAATTGAAACTACTTTCAATAAAAAACCAATCCCGGTTCGTGGCGGTGGCAGCATTCCTATTTGTGCGCTGTTTGAAAAAGAACTGGGCATCAAGATCGTATTCATGGGCTTTGGATTAGACAGCGATAACCTGCACAGTCCGAACGAAAAATTCAATATTGAGAATTACTATAAAGGCATTGAGACGATCCCTTATTTTCACCAGTATTTTGCGGAAGGGAACGTTTAAGCAGTTGAAGGTTGTTGAAGATGGTTGAATGTTGTTGAATATTGTTACGGGTTACGGGTTTAGAAAGTTTAGTTGTTTAGGGGTTAGGTTACGGCCTAAACCTTTTAAACGGCTTAAACGATTTAAACCTTTCAACGATTTTCAACAATGTTCAACTTCGTTTAGAAAGTTTAGGAGTTTAGGTTACGGCCTAAATCTTTTAAACGGCTTAAACGATTTAAACCTTTCAACGATTTTCAACCACAGTCAACTTCGTTTAGAAAGTTTAGAGTTTAGTTTACAGCTTAAACGTTTATTTAAACCTTTCAACGATTTTCAACCACAGTCAACTTCGTTTAGAAAGTTTAGA